>NZ_JCACKF010000036.1:0-41022 GCF_059505245.1 Stenotrophomonas sp. | reverse complement strand
GGGGGGCGGCTGTTGGGCCCCACCGCCCCCCCGGGGTCGGGTTGGGGGGGGCCCCCCCCCCCCCCCCCCCGACCCACCCTCCCTCAGTAAACCCGCTGCTGCTGTTGCTGTTGCTGTTGCTGTTGCTTTCGCTTTGGCCGTTGCCGTTGCTCCGGCCTCGGCGGGTGCCGGGCGCCGCCCGGCCGTAACCCCTTACTTCTTCGCGCGCGGCTGGTTCAGCGGCTCCATCGCGCGGAAGCGCTTGCTGTACTCGTCGGTCAGGTTGCGCGATTCCAGGCTGTTGCGCACGATGCTCGGGGTCAGCAGCACGATCACCTCGGAACGGCGGCTGGAGCGGCTCTTCTGCCCGAACAGCGCGCCAACTACCGGAATACGGCTCAGGCCGGGAATGCCGCTGCTGCCATCGGTGCCCGAATCCGTGATCAGGCCAGCCAGCATGATGGTGTCGCCGCTCTGCACCGCCGCTTCGGTCGACAGCTTCTTTGTGGAAATTCGCGGGTTGCAGTTGCGCTCGGTCGGATTGCAGTTGTCGGGCACGTTCGAGGCGCTGCTCACTTCCTGCACGATATCCAGGAACACCGTGCCATCGCGGGTCACGCGCGGGCGCACCTTCAGGATCACGCCGGTGTCGATGTACTGCACCGAGCTGTAGGTGCTGGTGCCCACGCCGGTGTTCACCGTGGTGGTGTTGATCGGCACCTTGTCGCCCACGTTGAGCGTGGCCTCGGCGTTGTTGCGCACGAACACCGAAGGCGTCTGCAGCAGGCGTACATCCGTGACCTTGTCCAGCGCACTTACCACCGCCGCGCCATTGTGGCCGGTGAATGCCCAGCCCAGGCCTTCGCCGCCCGTTGCGGCACCGGCGAAGCTGCTCCACGAGCCACCCGCTGCCGCCGGCAGGGTCACGCCGCCCAATGCGCCCGTCAGGGCACGCCCGGCCACGGCATTGTCAAAGAACCAGTTCACGCCGTACTTCAGGTCGCCATCCAGCGAGACCTCGGCCACCTGGGCTTCGATGTGTACCTGCAGCGGCATCACGTCCAGCTTCTCGATCACCTCGCGGATCGAGCGCCACGCCTGCGGCGTCGAGCGCACCAGCAGGGTGTTGGTTTCCTCCACCGCCGACACGCCGACGCGGTCGCCCTCCACTTCCAGGCTGACACTGACGTTGCCGGGCTGGCGCTGCGGCAGGTTCAGGCTGCCATTGCTGCTGCCACTGCCACTACCACTGGTTCCGCCCAGCGTCGAACCCAGGTTGCTGCTGCTGTTGTCCATGCCACGGTCGCCGTCGCCGCCTAGCTGCGACGGAATGGCGCCCGGTGCCAGCGAGGCCGGGCTGGAGCCGCCGCGGTTGCCACTGCTGGCGAAGGCCTCGCTGAGGCGCTCGGCCAGGTCGCGCGCCTTGATGTAGCGCAGCTCGTAGGAGAACAGGCGGGCGCTGCCACCAGCGGTGTCGATACGATCCAGCCACTGCTGGATCTGGTCCAGGTAGCGCACCTGCGGCGTGATCACCAACACGGCGTTGGCATTCTCCAGCGGCAGGAAACGGAACATGCCGGCGCTGGGCGTCTTGCTCTCTTCGCCGAACACCTTTTCCAGGTCGGCCGCGACCTGCTCGGCCTTGCCCGACTGGATCGGGAACACGCCCACCGACATGCCCGACAACCAGTCGACGTCGAAGATCTCGACGGTGCGCAGGTAGTTTTCCAGTTCCGCGCGGGTACCCCCCAGGGTGATCACGTTGCGGCCACTGTCCACGTTGACGATGGCGTTGGGGCGCGCGTACGGCTCCAGCACCTTCTTCATTTCGGTGGCGGAGATGAACTGCAGCGGGACCACGCGGACTTCGAAGCCGCGCGCGCTGGCCGCGGGTGCCGTGCTTGGCGCGACCGTGCCGGCCAGCGCCTGGTCGGCGGCGACGATGTTGTAGCGCCCACCGCTGTAGACCATCCGCGCGTTGTTCCAGCCCAGCACCATCTCCAGCAGGTTCAGTGCCTGCGCCGGCGATACCGGCTTGGGCGTGGCAAGGGTGACCGTGCCCTGCACGCCTGGCGCGATCACGTAGTTCTGGCCAAGCATGTCACCAAGGATGGCCTTGACCACCGCATGCAGCGATTCGCCTTCGAAGTTGAAGGTCGCCTCGCCGGTACTGGCACCGTGCAGCGCCGGTGCCGGCGCACGCGCGGCCTCGCGGTTGATCATGGTGCCGGTGCCGCGGCGGATCACCGCCTGCGGTGCCCCCTGGCTTTCACGGGCGGCATCGGCAGCGACATCGGCCGCCTGGCCGGCGTCGGCGCTGGGCGACAGATTGCCGTTGCGCTGCACGTGCGGCGCGGACACCGTACTGCAGCCGACCAGCAGCGCGAGGGCAAAGGACCAGGGAAGAAAACGCAGGTTCATGCATTCACTCTATCGGTTGGTGCCATCGCCCGGGGGCGGCGACGGTTGTTGCTGCTGTTGCTGCAGCTGGCGGCGGCGGGCCTGGATGCGTTCGCGGATGGCCTGCATCTGCGCTTCACTGGGACCGTTGTTGTTGGCCGGTGGGGTTGTTGCAGCGGCCGCCGCAGGCGCTGGTGCATTGCCAGCGGGCGACGGCGATGGGATTGCCGCGGCCGGTGGCGGCGCCGGCGGAGCGCCCGCCGAGGGCGGCACCACGATCGCACCTGCAGGCGGTGCGCCGTTGGCACCGCGCAGCACCGTCGGCGGCTCACCGCCCTGGCCGTTGAACACCGCCAGTTCCAGGACCTGGTTGCCACCGGGGCCGATCACCGTCGCCTGGCGCGGCTGCAGCGCCACCAGCTGCCAGCCATCCACGGCTTCGCCGTTGAGGCGCAGGCGCAGCGAGCGGTTCTGTTCGGTGGTGAACGTGGCCATGCCGAAATCGCCGGTCAGCAGCACACCGGTGAGGCGCAACGCGGCGCTGGCCGCCGGTTCGCTGCCACCCAGCAGATAAGGCCGCGGCCTGCGGTCTTCGGCGAACAACGGGCGCTCACCGATCGCGCTGTAGCTGTCGGCGCTGGCCATGCGCTCGGCCGCCAGCGGCGGCAGCGATGGCAGCGATGGCGCGGCGTCGGCATCACCGCCGGCACCCGGCAGCTGGCTGCCCAGCCCGAAGCCGGTCGCCAGCCAGACGGCGGCCGCCCAACCGGCCAGCGCCAGCAGGAAGCCGGTAGGCAGGCTGATCTGCTCAAGCTTCATCGGCCACCTCCTGCCCTTCGGACGGGGGCGCCGGCTGCGGCGCAGGTGCGGCCTCGGTCGGCGACGCGGACGGTGCCGGTGTCGCAGCGGGCGCCGGAACCGTGCCATCGGCGGCAGCGCCCGGCAGCAGATAGCCGGCCAGCTCGAAGGACACGTCCAGGCCCAGCCCCGATTCGTTCGGTGATTGCTGGAAGCGCTGCGCGATCAGGTTGAGGTTGTCGACGAACAGGCGTGGGCTGCCGGTTTCCAGGCTGTGCAGCACGGTGGCCAGTTCGGCCACCCCGCAGCGCAGGCGCACCTGCATGGCGACGCGCACGAACTCGGCGTCGCGCCGGTTGTCGGTCAGCGGCGTGCGGTTGCTGATGGTGCAGCTGCGGTTGCCCGGGCTGGCCATCGCCACCGCATCCTGCAGCCGGGCGCCCAATGCAGCGGCGGCAGCTTCGGCAGTGGCTTCGCGCAGGAAGCCTGGCCGCTGCTGCAATGCCTCGCGGGTGGCACGCAGGCGCTGTTCGATCTGCGGCCGCTGCTGCAGCTGCGCCTGCACGCGCGCCTCGCGCTCGCGCAGCGCGGCGACATCGGCATCGATCGCACGCAGCGGCTGTGTGAACCATGGGTGCACCAGCAACAGATACGCCACGCCGAGCACGGCCAGCAGCAGTGCCAGCGCCAGCCAGCGGTCACGGCGTGCGCTTGGCATCGGCATCGGCCGCCTCCGGGCTCGGTGCCGCGGCCGGCAAGGGCTGCAGCTCGGCGGTCATGGTGAAGCGGTCACGGCCACTGGCGGCGCCATCGGCCTGCAGCACCCCGGTCAGGTTGACCTTGCGCCACTGCGGTGCATCCTGCAGCAGCTGCACCAGCTGCGATGCCTCGCGGCTCAGGCCGATCAGCTGCAGGTTGTTGTTCTCGATCGCCAGCTTTTCCAGATAGGTGCCTTCCGGCAGGCGCCGGGTCAGTTCATTCCAGATTTCCACGGTACCGGCGCGCTGGCTGCGCTGTTTCTCCAGGAACGCGGCACCATCGATCAGCGCCTGCAGCTGCGCGCGTTCGCTGGCCACGCCACGCGCACTGCGCGCGCTGCGCTCGACCTGCTCACGCAGCGCGTCGGCGGCAGCCCGGCGGTTGTCCAGCAGCTGCACTGCTGCCAGCACCAGCATCACCGCTGCCGCCACCGCCAGCAGCAGGTTCCAGCGCCGCATCGGGTCCGGACGCACCTGGCGCTGCGCGGGCGGCAGCAGGTTCACCTGCAGCACGTTGCCCTGCACATCGATGGCATCGACACCGGCCAGTGCGTCGGCCCACGGGCCCACCCCACTGCGCCATGCGTCCAGCTGCCGCAACGGCCATGCCACCAGTTCGACCTGCAACTGGCCTTCGCCGGCCGCGCCCAGTTCACGCACGTCATAGCTGACCTGGGACGCTTCGAACGGCGTCTGCCGGTCGATCTCGAAACCGACCACCGCGCGCAGGCGATCGGCCGCGGCGGCGGGCAGGCGCAGGGTACGCCGCAGGACGTCCATCGCCGGCAGCAGCCACACCCGCGGCAGAGTACGCAGGCGGGGCTCCAGCACGCGGTCCAGGTCCGCCGGCGACAGCGGCCACGGCAGGCGCGCCACCGCTTCGCGGCGCTCACCGGCCTCGCGCCAGACTTGCAGCTCGCCCCCCTGCTGCTGCAACAGCAGGCGTGCCTGACCCCAGCCCAGCGCCCATTGCCAGCGCACCGGCACCCAGGCCAGCAGCGACTGACGCCACCAGCGCAGGAAACGGCCCGCGCCCGGGCCGATCCGGCCCTGCACCTGCCGCAGACTGTCCTGCCACGCCGTCATCTTGCTGTCATTCCCTGCTCCCAGCGAAGCACTGTGTAAGTCCGCCCGGGAACCCCGCCCGAGCCACTGCGTACCACTGCCTGCACCACCGACCTGCGTCCACTGCTGTCGATGGCACCGGACTCGATACTATAGGTGCCGCTGCTGCTGGCAAGCGTTGTCGTACCGCCAGCGGAATCTGCATCACGCTCCTGCTGTGCGCGCTGCGCCATCACACTGTCCGCATCCAGGCCCAGCGCGGTCAGCACCGGTGCGCTGGCGAACTGCGGATCCGGGCGTGCCTGGCGGCTGTACAGGGTCAGGTGCGGCAGCATCGCCCGGTACAGCGGGCCGCGCATGCCCAGCACCCGCTGCAGCTCGCCCAGGGTCTCGAAGCGCTTGTTGCGGGGACCGTAGGGCAATCCGGCTGCGGCGTAGTCCTGCGCTTCGGCGCCCCCTCCCGGCTGCAGCAGGCTGTCCTCGTCGCGCCAGTCGATGATCGCCCCGGCCAGCTGCCGGGCCTGTGCATCGTCTTCGCCCAGCGCCTTGAGGAAGGCGGTCAGCAGCGCCGCATCGGCCAGATTCAGGTTGATCTTGCCGTTCTCGTCCAGCACCTTGATCTCGATGCTGGCGTCGTCGAACTGCCAGCGGTAGGTACGGCCATCGGCACGCCAGGGCGCGCGTTGCGGATCGGCCGACAGCCGCAGCAGGGCATATTCAAGGCCGGCGCGCGCACGTTCCTGCCCGCGTGCATCGTCATCCAGCACGCGCTGCTGCAGGTGCTCGACCCGTGCGCTCAGCGCGAATGCACCGACCAGCGCCGTCATCAACGCGATCAGCCACAGCACCAGCACCAGTGCCGCCCCGCCCTGCCGGCTCATCGTGCGCCTCCACTGCCACCGGCACGCAGCGCCACCACCAGCGGCGGCCACGGCGCGCCGCGGTTCGGCACGATCTGGATTTCCACCAGCAACGGCAGGCGGCGGGTGTCGTCCCAGCGCGGCAGCCAGTCGGTGACCTGCCCGGTGCTGGCATCGATGCCGCGGTAGCGCAGCTGCACCGACTTCAGGTTCTCCACCAGCACCTCCGGCGGGCGCGGCGGATTCTCGGCGATGCGCTCGCCCTCCTGCAGCAGCACCAGGTCCAGCAGCAGGCGCTGTTGGCCACCGCGTCCGTCCACCTGCAGCGCGTGCAGGTAGGGGCCGCCACGGCCGAGGTAACCGGGCAGGTCGGCGGCGAACAGCATGCGTTGCTCCTCGCCCTGGAAGAAGTTGGGTTCGCGGGTGGGGTCCGGGGCCTCCAGCGGGGTGCGCAGTGCACCCGCCAGCTGCCTGCGCAGCAACGACTCGACCGCGCGCATGCGTTCGCTTTCAGCGGCGATCTGCTCGCCGCGCTGGCTGACCGCCATCGCCGAGCGCACGCTGGCAAAGGCCAGTGCCAGGCCGCCGGCCAGCAGCACGGTGGCCAGCATCACTTCGACCAGGGTGAAGCCCGCGGCGCGCCGCTTCATCGCGCGCTCTCCAGGTCGGGCGGCAACAGGCGCAGGCTGCGCCAGTGCAGTTGTTCGCGCTCGCTGTCGCCCCAGCGCACCCGCAGCTGCAGCTCGGCCAGCCATGGGGTGCCCGCTGACGTGGCCTGCACGACGTTGCCGGCGCGTGGTTCCACCCACGGCTGGACCTGCAGCTCCCAGTGATAGCGCCCCTGTTCCCAGTCACCCTGCTGGCTGCCCACCTGCAGCGGCGCGTCGACACCGGCTTGGGCCAGCAACGACTGTGCATGCAGCACCGCACGCGTGCGCAGCTCGGCGTCACGTACCTGCTTCGCGCCACCGGACAGGCTGCCCAGCAGCAGGGTCAACGCCAGGCCCAGCAGGGCGAAAGCGATGATCACTTCCAGCAGGGTGAAGCCACGCGCGCGCCGCTTCATTGCGCCCGCCAGGGGCCGGAGCGGACCTCGCCGGTCAGCCAGCCGACGTCGACGCGCCATTCGGCACCGTCGCGCTGCAACCGGATACGGCCGCCGCTGGAGCCACCATCGGGATGGAACTCGATCACGCCCTGCCCCGCCGCGGTGGCCAGCTGTGCGGCACCTTCGAACTGCACCTGCAGCTGTGCCGGCACCTCACCGTGGCGCTGGTTGGCCCCCTCCCAGCGGCGCCGTGCCGGTTCGATCACGAAGCGCTGCGGTTCGCCGCGGGCGATCGCCTGCGCGCGCACCATGCGCAGCTGGCTGGCGATGTCCTTGCCGGCGCTGCGCAGCTGCATGCCGGCGAACCCGCGCGACAGGCCGGCGGCGGTGATCAGGCCGATCGCCGCGATCAATGCGATCACCAGCAGCATTTCCAGCAACGACAGTCCAGCCGCGCGCCTGCCGTGCAGGCGCGGGCGTGGCAACCGGCGCGGCAGGAAGTACGTCATGCGCGGTTACGGCTGGTAGCGGATGTCAGCGTCGACGCTGCTGCCGCCAGCCTTGCCATCCTTGCCCAGGCTGACCAGCTCATACGGCTGGCCTTCGCCCGGCGCCCGGTACTCCAGTGCGTGGCCCCACGGGTCATTCAGGTCGGCGGGCTTGGCGTACGGGCCGAGCCAGCCGCCGACACCGGCCGGCGCCGTCACCAGGTCGTTGAGCGTGGCCGGCAGCTTGCCGGTGTCGATCTGGTAGTTGTCGATCTTGGAGGCGACGGTCTGCACCTGCGCCTTGGCGATGTTGGCCTTGCCACGGTCGGCGCCGCCCAGCACGCGGCTGGCGACCAGGGTCAGCACCGCGCCGATCAGCACGATGACGATGATGATTTCCAGCAGGCTCATGCCCGACTGGTTGCGCGCGGCGGTGAAGGAAAGGCGGATCGGTCGGCGACGGGCAATCATGGACGGTCCTTTCAGTTGCGGAGTGTCGGGGTTGCAGGGAGTGCCATCGTCAACCGATGGTATTGGTCAGGTCATACAGCGGCACCAGCACGGCCACGATCACCGCGCCGACCACCGAGGCCAGCACCAGGGTGATCGCCGGCACCATCGCCGCCAGCATGCGGTCGATGCGCCGGGCGCTGTCCTGTTCGAAGGTGTCGGCGGCCTTGAGCAGCATGGTATCGAGTGCGCCGGATTCCTCGCCGACCTGGATCATCTGCAGCGCCAGGCGCGGGAACCGCTTGCCGCGCGACAGGGCCAGCGACAGGCCGGCGCCGTTCTTCACTTCATCGGCGGCCGTTTCGACGTCAGCGGCCAGGGCGCGGTTGCCCAGCACGTTGCGCGCGATGCCCAGTGCCCCCAGCAAGGGGACACCGTTGCGCAGCAGTGTGCCCAGCGTGCGCGCCAGCCGGGCGGTTTCCAGCTCGCCGATGAGGCGACCGATGCCACGCCGCTGCAGCAGCCAGCCATCCAGCGCCAACCGGAACGCCGGTTGCCGCGCCTTGCGCTCGAAGAACAGCACCAGCACGCCGGGCACCACCAGCAGCAGCACCCACCAGTCACGCACGAACAGGCCCAGCTGCAGTACCGCGTTGGTGAACCACGGCAGCGCCACGTCCAGGCTTTCGTACATCTGCGCGAACTGCGGCACCACGTAGCCGAGCAGGAACAACAGCGCGCCACCGACCACCACCAGCAGGATCGCCGGGTAGACCAGCGCGTTGATGACCTTGCCCTGCAGCGCGCGGCTGCGCTCGAGGTAGTCGGCCAGGCGTTGCAGGGTTTCATGCAGGCTGCCACCGGCTTCGCCGGCGCGCACCATGTTCACGTACAGGCGCGAGAACAGCCCATGCTGGCGCTCCAGCGCGGTGGACAGCGGTGCGCCACCGCGCACCACGTCGCGGATGTCGGTGATCGCGCGGCGCGATCGTTCGTCCTCGGGCAACCCCAGCAGGATGGACAGCGCGCGGTCCAGCGGCTGGCCAGCACCGAGCAGGGTCGCCAACTGCTGGGTGAACTGCAGCAGCGCGGCCCCCTGCAGCGGGCGCTGCTGCAGCAGGTTGCGCCAGCTGCTGCCGCCGATCGCGCCGGCGTCGGCCAGCTGCGTCTCCATCGGCAGGTGGCCCTGGTCCTGCAGGCGCGCGATCAGCTCGGCCTCGCTGGCCGCTTCCATCTGCCCATCGAAGACCTCGCCATGCGGATTTAGCGCCTTGTAGCGATAGTTCGGCATGTCAGCCCCGGCGTCCTGCACGCATCAGCTTTCCTCGGTCACGCGCAGCACTTCCTCGATGGTGGTCTGCCCGCTCAACGCCTTGGACAGGCCATCCTCGTACATGGTGCGCATGCCGGCCTCGCGGGCGATGCGCTCGATCTCGCCCATGCCATCGCGGCGCATCACCGCACGGCGCAGCGCATCGTTCATCACCAGGAATTCCATGATGGTGGTACGCCCCAGGTAGCCGGTCGGCGCCAGCGCAGACGGCTTCGGGCGGTACAGGTGGATCGGCCCTTCCGGCTGCAGGCGGCGCAGTTCGAACCGCTCGATCTCTTCCGGCGAGGCTTCGTAGCGCTCGGCGTGGGTCGGCTCCAGCCGGCGTACCAGGCGCTGGGCCAGGATGCCGTTGATGGTGGACGTGAGCAGGTAGTCCTCCACGCCCATGTCGAGCAGGCGGGTGATGCCACCGGCTGCGTTGTTGGTATGCAGGGTGGACAGCACCAGGTGGCCGGTCAGCGCCGACTGGATGGCGATGCGCGCGGTTTCCAGGTCGCGCATTTCACCGATCATGATGATGTCCGGATCCTGGCGCACGATGCTGCGCAGGGCATTGGCGAAGTCGAGGCCGATCTGCGGCTTGGCCTGGATCTGGTTGATGCCTTCTATCTGGTATTCCACCGGGTCTTCGACCGTGATGATCTTGACGTCGGCGGTGTTGAGCTGGCTCAGCGCGGTGTACAGCGTGGTGGTCTTGCCCGAGCCGGTCGGGCCGGTGACCAGCAGGATGCCATGCGGCTGTTCCAGCACCTTGCGGAACTGCGGCAGGAAGGCATCGGTGAAGCCGAGCCGGTGGAAATCGAACACCACCGTTTCGCGGTCCAGCAGGCGCATCACCACGCTTTCGCCATGCGCGGTCGGTACCGTGCTCACGCGCAGGTCCAGCTCCTTGCCCTGCACGCGCAGCATGATGCGGCCGTCCTGCGGCAGGCGGCGCTCGGCGATGTTGAGCCGGGCCATGATCTTGATGCGGCTGATCACCGCAGCGGTGAGGTTGGCCGGCGGGCTTTCGCCCTCCAGCAGCACGCCATCGACGCGGTAGCGGACCTTCAACCGGCTCTCGAACGGTTCGACATGGATATCCGAAGCGCGCAGCTCCACCGCACGCTGGATCACCAGGTTGACCAGGCGGATCACCGGTGCTTCCGACGCAAGGTCGCGCAGGTGCTCGATGTCGTCGACCGCACCGCCCTCGCCATCCGCGGTTTCCACGATCGCGCCCATCGCGCTGCGGCCCTGGCCGAACCAGCGCTCGACCAGGTCATCGATCTCCGCGCGCATGCCCAGCACCGGTGTCACCGGGACCCCAAGGGCCAACTGCACGGCCTGCTGTGGATAGGCGTCGTGGGCATCGGCCAGCCACAGCCGCACCCCGTGTTCATCCAACTCCAGCGGGCACACATGGAACTGCTTCAGGAAGCGCAGCGACAGCGGAAGTCCCTCGGCCAGCGCCTGCGGCGGGGCCTCCGGCACCTGCTTGCCCTCCAGCAGCGGCAGGCCCAGCACCTCAGCGCTGGCCTGTGCCTGGTCGCGTTCAGACACCAGGCCCAGGCGCACCAGCAGGCCCAGCAGACTGCCGCCGGCCTCGGCATGCAACGGCCGCGCGCGTGCCAGGTCTCCTTCCTTGAGCCGGCCGCGCGCCAGCAACGCATCCAGGATGCGGCCTTCGGCGTCGTCGGTAACGGTTGCAGCGAGCGCGTTCACGTGACTCTCCTGTCAATCGGCCCGACTTTAGCAGTTAAGCCGTGATTTCCGCCGCCCTGCGGCCACCTTTCGTAAAAAGACGAAGCCCGTCACACAGGGTGACGGGCGTCGGCCGTTCAACTACGACACGAGGTGATTACTGCGTGGCGAGAATGCTCACGCCGTTGTATGCCGCTTCGCCCACCACCTTGATGTAGTAGGTGCCCGCCACCGGCTTGTTCACCCGCACCGTTTCGGACGTGCCGGGACGGGTCGACTTGCCGTCGTTGTCGCTGGCGCTCGGCTCACGCCCCTGGGCAATGTAGACCGAGACGTTGCCGGTGCCACCGTAGGTGATCACGCTGAGCTGCTTTCCGGCGACGGCTTCGAAGCTGTACAGCTTGCTGCTGCCGGCAGCACCGTTCAGGCCGCCGACTGCGGCCTTGTTGGTCAGCGGCGTGGCCACCGGCCCGCAGTTCTCGGTGCACGGTTCTTCCAGTGCCTTGGCCAGCGCGGCCTTGGCATCGAGGATGCCGGTACCGATCGGGGTCGCCGCCGGGATGGCGACCGGGAACGGACGCGCCGTTTCCTTCAGCAGGGTACGCATCGCGGCCGGGGTCAACGGATCCTTGCCCTTGGCGATCAGTGCGCTCTGCACCAGTGCCGCAACGGCGGCCACATGCGGCGAGGCCATCGAGGTACCGCCCATGCCCATGTAGCCCGGCGTGCCCGATTCCGGCGTGGTGGCCGCATTGGAGCCGGTCTGCCAGATGTAGCCGCCCGGGTTGCCGTCGACACTGCCGCCACCGCCCGGACCGGACAGGTCCACGCGGGCTCCATAGTTGGAGTAGTAGGTGATGCCACCGGTGATGCGGGTGGCACCCACGGTCACCACGCCTTCGCAGCTGGCCGGCTGGTACTTGGACGCGTTGTCGGCTTCATTGCCGGCAGCCACCACCACCGTGGTACCGCGCGAGATCGCGCCGTTGATCGCGTCCTGGTAGGTGCTGGCGCAGGAACCACCGCCCCCCAGGCTCATGTTGATGATCTCGGCCGGATTGGTGTTGGCCGGGATGCCGGTCACGGTACCGCCGGAGGCCCATGTCACCGCATCAGCGATGTCGGACAGGTAGCCGCCGCACTTGCCCAGCACGCGGACCGGCAGCACCTTGGCCTTGTAGGCGACACCGGCCATGCCGACGCCGTTGTTGGTCTGCTCGGCCACGGTGCCAGCGACGTGGGTGCCGTGCCAGGAACTGTCGTCGGCCAGCGAGCCGTCATAGCACTCGTTGTCGTTCTCGACCCAATCACCGTAGTCCTGCGCACCCGGCACGCGATCGTTGGTCGGGCGCCGCGAGGTCTCCGCATCGCTGATGAAGTCGTAGCCTTCCAGCAGGTTTCCGACCAGGTCCGGATGCTGCGGCAGGACGCCGGTATCGATCACTGCCACCACGATGCCCTCGCCCTGCGAGACATCCCACGCCGCCGGTGCGTTGATGCCGCCGACCGCATTGTGCAGATGCCACTGGTTCTGCTGGTAGAAGGGATCGTTCGGCACCAGCGCCGGCTGCACGTTGCCGGCACGCAGTTCGCTGCGGCGCAGCTTCACGTCGGCTTCGGCGTACTGCACCGACGGATCGGCCTTCAGTTCCTTCAGCACGCGCTGCAGTTCGGCCGGTGCCAGGCGGCCCTGCACACGGATGAGATCCGCACCGGTAGACAGCTTGCGGACCACCTGCGGGCCGAGCGTGCTGGCGCGTGACGTGCCGCCGGAGAGACTGGCACGGGTCAGTGCGGACTGCACGGTGGACAGCTTCGCCGAGCGGTCGGTGGCGGCAGCAGCGCCGGCCCGGTACTTGACGATGATGCGCTCGGTACCCGGCTGGGCGGTGCTGGCCTGGCGCACCGGTTCACGGGTCGGCAACCCGGCGGCGTGGACGGCACCGACCGCCGTCATCGACAGCACGGCGGCGGCAAGCACATTGATGCGAAGGTTCTGCTTCTTGATCACGTCGAATTCCTCTTCTGGGTCATGGATCGAACCAACACTGCGGCCATCATTCCTTGACGACTCCCGGCCGGCCCAGCCGGGATTGCCGTGACCTCCCCCCAGGCCCTCACTGCAGGTACGGCGCCGGCGTGGGTGGCCGCCGGCGCGATGGAGTGGCTTACCAGCCGAAGCCGGCACCGACGCCGACCGAACTGTCGTCACTGCTGAAGGCGCCGCCGAAGGTGACCGTGGCGCGATCGCTGATCGCACGCTGGTAACCCAGCGACAACGCCGACTCGCCACCCTGGAAACCGATGCCGACGCCGACACGGTTCTGGGTGCGGATACCGGCGGCACTGGTAGCCATGTTGAGCATCGCTGCGCTCATCGCGCCCTGGCGGTCGATGCGGCGGTCCATGTGGCGCAGGCGTCCGTCGATCTCGCCCTTGAACACATCGAAGCTGTCGGCAACGGCCTGGACGCGACTGTCGGTGTAGCTGTTCGCCGTCGCCATGCCACGATCCAGCTGGCCCTTGTTGACGGCGTCGGTGGCGGTGGTGCCCGCGGCGACGTTGGTGACCTGGCGTTCGTTGCCTTCGCTGCCCACCGAGACCGTGTTGGCACGATCGGCAACCGAGCCCTGGCCCAGCGCCACGGCATTTGCCGCCGTGGCACTGGCGCCCTGGCCGATGGCCGTGGACGAAGCGCCGCTGGCTACCGCGCCATCGCCCATGGCCACGGCGTTGAAGCCGGTGGCCGGGGTGCCGACCGGAATGCCCGCCCCCGCCGCGGCCACCGTCGGCGTGCCCTGCACGCGTGCGGTACTGGCCGGCGCGGCATCGGCCGTTGCCGGTGCGTCGGCCACGCTGGCCTGCGGGCTTTCATCCAGCGAAGCACTCATTGCGCGCAGGCTGGACGCGCCTGCACGCGTGCCACCGGCAGTACGACGGTCAATCTCACTGACCTTGCGGTCCAGCGCGCCCAGCGCATCGCCGACATTGCTGTAGGTGGCGCCCTGGATCACGTAGTTCGGCGCCACGAACACACCCTGCATGCCGACGCTGGCACCACCGCCGAGGAAGCTGGCGGCATCACTGAGCGACTGGAACAGCTGCCCGCCATTGATCGCCTGGCGGCTGCCGGCGGCGATGTTGCCCGCGCCGACGTTGTCGATGGTGGTGCCCTGGAAGCCGGACAGGGTCAGGCGGTCACGGCTGGCGTCGTCATAGCCGACGGCGCTGGCCGCCGTGGTCTCGACCGTGGCGATGCGCGAGTCGAAATCACCGACACGGGTTTCCACGGCGCCCACGCGCTGGTTGGTGACGTTGAGCTGCGAGCCGGTGACCGCGTCGCTGCTGCCGGCGGCGATGCGGCCGTCGGCCACATTGACGATGCGGCGCGCGGCCGGGCCATCGGTGCCGTTGCCACCACCGACCGACACCACGTTGGCATCGAGCGCACGCGAGCCCGCACCCAGTGCCACCGAGTTCGCACCGGACGCGCCGGCACTGTTGCCCAGTGCAAGCGCACCGTTGCCGATGGCCATCGCATTGGCACCCAGCGCATTGCTGCGTGCGCCGCTGGCACTGGCGGCCGAACCGATCGCTGCGGCATCGCTGCCGCTGGCACTGGCGGTACCCGCGCCGCTGGCCTTGACGTAGCGTGCGGTGCCATCGGCGGTCGCCGCGACCGCATCGAGCTGGCCACGATTGACTGCATCGGTGCGCTCGGTACCGGCGGCGACACGGGTGATCTGACGATCACTGCTGGCACTACCGACCGACACGGTGTTGGCACGATCAGCCACCGAGCCTGCGCCCAGTGCGATGCTGCCGGCCGCCGAAGCGTTGGCACTGACACCCACCGCGGTAGCGTTCGCACCGGTGGCCTTGCTGCCGTAGCCCACCGCAGTACCCAGTCGACCACTGGCTTCGGCGTAGCTGCCCAGCGCCGAGGCGCCATCGGCCGAGGCAGTGGCGCGGAAACCGCTGGCCTGCGACTGCGTGCCGCTGGCCGTGGCCTGCGCGCCGCTGGCGGTGCTGTAGGCGCCCTTGGCCTGGGCGCCGGCGCCGGTAGCGCTGGCGCCGAGTTCACTGGCGCTGGCAGCGCTGCCCACGGCCACGCTGTCGACACCACTGGCCTGTGCGTTGGTACCCAGTGCCGCCGCGTTGCTGCCGGTCGCCAGGGCGTCGGCGCCTACCGCCGTGGCGTTGGCGGCCATCGCGTTGGCGCCACTGCCCAGCGCGGTGGCACCGTTGCCGATGGCGTTGGACGCGTTGCCGGCGGCCAAGGCGTTGTCACCGTCCACCAGGGCACCGGCCTCGCCATCGGCGTTGCCGCTGGCCTGGAACTGGCGGCTGGTCTTGTCGGCGACGCTGGCAACGGCATCCAGCTGGCCCTTGTTCACCGCGTCGGTGGCTTCGGTACCGGCTGCCACATGGGTCACCTGGCGTTCGCCACCGGCCTTGCCGACGGCCACGGTATTGTCACGGTCGGCCTTGGAGCCGGCACCGAGGGCGACACTGTTGCTGCCGTTGGCGGTGGCGTTGGCGCCCAGGGCCGTGGCATTGCTGCCGGCGGCCCACGAGTTCCAGCCGATTGCCGTGGCGTAGTCTTCGGTCGCCCATGCGCCGGCGCCGAACGCCGCCGCACCGGTGCCACTGGCACGCGACGGGATCAGGCCGAAGAAGGTGCTGCCACCGATGGCCACGCTCTCCTCGCCGCTGGCCTCGCTGGACTGACCCACCGCCACGGCACCGGTACCGGCCGCAGCAGCACCGAAGCCGACGGCGGTCGTGTTGGCACCACTGGCCGCCGAGCCGTAGCCCAATGCGGTGCCGAGGCGTCCACTGGCCTCGGCATAGCCACCGACGGCAGTGGCGCCATCGGCAGAGGCGGCACTACGGAAACCGCTGGCCAGTGCCTGCGTGCCGCTGGCGTTGGATTCGGTGCCGGTTGCCGTGCTGTACGCACCACTGGCCTGTGCACGCGCACCGACCGCGCTGGCGCCGAGCTCGCTGGCGCTGGCACCGGTACCGAGCGCAAGGCTGTCTTCACCGCTGGCCTGCGCTGTGCTGCCCAGCGCCGCCGCATTGTTGCCGGTGGCCAATGCATCGATGCCCACGGCCGTGGCGTTGGCCGCCAGCGCGTTGGCACCGCTGCCCAGCGCGGTGGCCCCGTTGCCGATGGCGTTGGCCGCATCGCCGGCCGCCAGCGCGTTGTCGCCCTCGACCAGTGCCCCTGTTTCGCCATCGGCGTTGCCGCTGGCCTGGAACTGCCTGCTGGTCTTTTCCGCTGCGGCGGCTACGGCGTCGAGCTGGTTCTTGTTGACCGCATCATTGCCCTGCGTGCCATCAGCCACGTTGGTGATCTGGCGGGTGTTGCCACCGCCGCCGACCGACACGGTGTTGTCGCGGTCGGCGATCGAATCGGCACCCAGCGCCACGCTGTTGGCAGCGCGCGATTCGGCGGCGTTGCCCAGCGCGGTGCTGTTGATGCCACCGGACCAGGCGCCGCCACCGACGGCGGTGGAGTAGTTGCCCGATGCTTCGGTGGCCAGCACGCCGAACAGCGATCCGCCGACGGCGACGCTGTTGGTGCCGGTGGCCAGGCTGCCCTGGCCAGTGGCGGTGCTGTAGGCACCGGAGGCTTCCGAATCACCGCCCAGCGCCACGCTGTTGGAGCCGGAGGCATTGGCGAAGTTGCCGAAGGCCGTGGCATTGAAGGCCGAGGCCTGTGCATAGCCACCGATGGCGGTGCTGTAGCCGCCGGTCGCCTCGGCACCGATGCCGAACGCTGCCGACGCGGTGCCACTGGCGACACTCTCGCTGCCGACCGCGGTGGCGCCGCTGCCACTGGCATTGCTGAAGTACCCCACTGCCACCGCCTCCTCGCCGGAGGCTTCGGACAGCACGCCGGTCGCGGTGCTGCCAGCACCGCTGGCGATGCTGGCCGCACCGAACGCCGCACTCTGCTCGCCACTGGCCTCGCTTTCCGCACCCTGCGCGGTTGCGTATTCAGCGGTCGCCTGTGCATTTGCACCGACCGCGCTGGCGTTGGCGGCGCTGGCCAGGGCGTTGACGCCCAGTGCCTGCGCATTGCTGGCCAGCGCGTTGGCGCCGCTGCCGACTGCGGTGGCCCCGTTGCCGATGGCGTTGGCCGCATCACCGGCGGCCAGCGCGTTGTCACCGTCCACCAGTGCACCGGCCACATCACCGCCGTTGCCGCTGGCCTGGAAGAAGCGGCCGGTGGTGGCTGCCGCGCCCGCCACGGCATCCAGCTGCGCCTTGTTCACCGCGTCGGTGGCCTGGGTACCGGCGGCGACGTTGGTCACCTGGCGTTCGTTACCGGTGCTGCCGACCGAAACGCTGCGGGCGCGGTTGGCGACCGAGCCGGCGCCCAGTGCGACGGCGTTGCTGGCGCTGGCGTTGCTGCCGGCACCGAGCGCGATCGCGCTTTCACCACCGGCCACCGTGTTGGTGCCGATGGCGATGCTGTTGAGGCTGTTGCCCAGCGCCTGGAAGCCCAGCGCCACGCTGTTGTCGCCATAACCGAATGCGCCGCGACCGACGGCGGTGGAGCTGGTGCCGTTGGCCCAGCTGTTGTAACCGATGGAGGTCGCACCACTGCCACTGGCCCAGGCCGCGTTGCCGAATGCCGAGGCATTGGTGGCCGTTGCCCAGGCGCCGGAACCGAACGCACTCGCCCCGCTTGCGGTAGCCCAGCTGTAGCCACCGACGGCGGTGCTGTCGTCACTGCTGGCGAAGGCGCTGTCGCCAACCGCAACCGCGTAGCTGCCGGTCGCACGCGACTTGCCGCCGGCCGCGAAGCTGTTGTCTCCGCTGGCCCTGGCGGCGTTGCCGAACGCACTGCTGGCAGCGCCGGTCGCCTGCGCACCACTGCCGACCGCCGTGGCGTCGGCAACGGCAGTGGTGCCGACCTGCTGTGCCGTACCGTCGGCACCGATGATCGGCTGGTTGTACTCGTCGTAGGCCTGGCCGAGGCCACCGATGGCAACACCGCCATTGCCGGTGGCGTTGCTGTTGCGCCCCACCGCCACGGCGTCGTCACCGATGGCCGAGGCCGCTGCGCCCTGTGCAATCGCGCCAGCGCCGATCGCATTGCTCGACGAACCCGCCGCAACCGCACCTTCGCCCTCGGCCAATGCACCGGCATCGCTGCCTGCTTCCGGCTGGGCCTGGAAGAAGCGCGCGGTGCTGTCGGCGGTGCTGGCCACCGCGTCGAGCTGCGCCTTGTTCACTGCATCGGTGGCTTCACTGCCCGCGGCGACGCTGGTGATCTGCCGTTCGTTGCCGGCACTGCCCACGGCCACGCTGTTGGCACGCACCGCTTCGGAGTTGGCGCCGAGCGCAACGCTGTTGGCACCGCGTGCGGTGGCGTAGTAGCCCACGGCGGTGCTCTGCGCGCCGCTGGCCCAGGTCTGCGCGCCGAGCGCGCTGGCGTTCTCGCCCGGTGCGTAGGCGAAGTAGCCGACCGCAGTCGCTTCGGCGCCGGACGCTTCGGTCAGGCTGCCGTTGGCCACCGCGCGATCACCGCTGGCGATGGCGCCGGCGCCGACGGCGGTCGACGCTTCGCCGCTGGCCTGGGTCTGCACGAAGAAGCCCAGGCCTGGAATCAGATCGGCCGGGCCGCCGATGGCCACGCTGCTGGTGCCGGTGGCATTGCTCTGCGTACCCAGCGCGGTGGAGTAATCACCGATGGCATTGGCAACCGCACCGAACGCGGACGACTGCGCGCCGGCGGCATATGCGCCAACGCCATAGGACGACGCGGCGAAACCACCGGCCTCGGCACTCGCACCCACCGCAGTACCCCCGACACCGGCACTGGTGGCGCCGGTTTCCACCGGCACGCCGCCACTGGTGATCAGCGGATTGCCATCGGCATCCACCGCAGCACCACCGACGGCGACACTGCCTGGGCCGTTGGCCTGCGCGTTGTTGCCGAACGCGGCACTGTTCTGGCCCGAGGCCAGCGCGTTGTTGCCAACGGCGGTGGCGTTCTGCGCGACGGCGGTCGCACCGGCGCCCACGGCCGTCGCACCCTTGCCGATCGCATTGGCGGCCTCGCCAGCCGCCAGCGCCTCGTCGCCCTCGGCCAATGCACCCGCATCACTGTTGCTGCTGCCGGTGGCCTGGAAACGCTTGGCGGTGGCATCGGCCACGGCGGCGACGCCCTTCAACTGGCCGACGTTGACCGCGTCGGTATCTTCAGTACCCGCAGCGACGCTGGTGATCTGCCGGGTCAGGCCGTAGTCGGCGGCGCCGACAGAGACGGTATCGACGCGGTCGGCCAGCGAGCCGGCGCCCAGCGCCACGCTGCCGGTGGCAACCGCAGCGGCGTTCGAACCCAGCGCGGTGCTGTATTCACCGACGGCGGTGCTGAACGCACCCACCGCGATCGACGCTTCGTTGGCGGCGGTAGCGCCGCGGCCCAGTGCGGTGCTGCCCGGGCCCATCGCCACGGCACCACCGCCGACGGCCGTTGCGCCATCGGCAGTGGCTTCGGACAACGCACCGAGTGCGGTGGCCGCGCCGTTCTCGCTGGCTGCGTACGCGCTGGCGCCGACGGCCGTATCGCCAAGCCCGAACGCGGCCGCGCTCTGCCCGACCACCACGCTGGCATCGCCGATGGCCAGGGCGCCCTGGCCGAAGGCACTGGCGCCGAGACCGGCGGCAATGGCCTGGGTCCCGATGGCGGTGGTGGCGTTGGCCAGCGCCTGTGCACCGGCGCCGGCCGCGACTGCGCCCTGCCCCTCGATCTTCGCCGCGTCGCTGTCATCGCCTGCACCGTCGGCCTTGAAATAGCGGTTTCCATCGGCGGCGACATCAGCCAGCGCGGCCTGCGTGGCGCGCGCCTGCGCGTCCAGCTGCGCCTTGTTCACCGCATCGGTGCCCTGCGTACCAGCAGCCACGTTGGTGAGCTGGCGCTCCTTGCCAGCATCGCCGATGGACACGGTATTGGCCCGCGTGGCCTTGGAGCCAGCGCCCAGCGCCACGCTGTTGGCGGCGCTGGCATTGCTGTTGCTGCCGATCGCCACCGCGTTGCTGCCCTTGGCCGTGGCCGAGCCTTCGATCAGGCACTTTTCCAGCAGCTTGCCGCTGAATGCAACGCAGGTGGCGCTGCCGCCGATCTGCACCGACTGTGCCGTCGCGCTGCCGCTCATGCCCAACCCCAATACCAGGCCCAGTGCCACCGCCAGCAGTGCGGGCGTGGCCTGTGTCGCATCGCGGCGCTGGTCGACGACCCCGCCACTGCTGCTGTCGGAGGAGGCCAGTTCCGAGGCCACCACCAACTGACCCAGTGCTTTGTTCCAGACCTTGCGATAAATCCGATTCATCGGTACGGCTCCTGATTGGACTGGTTTTGGGCAAAGCAACGCCACCGCTGGGCTTTCCGGCCCAACGTCCCCTGGGGGCGTTTATTCGCGTGATTTACTGCGGGGTATTGCCGAACGGCGCGCAGCGACAGAAAACCGAGCGCGTGCGCCAACCGGTTACTGCGAAATGAATGATTCTGAAACGGGGTTCAAGTGTTAACGGCAACTTTGCAGATCGTCAAGACTTTGACACGACAAATCCTATTGCCGTGAAGCAGTTCACTATTTCACGTGTTTATAAAGGCATTTTGTTAGACATACGTGACGAACTGCTGGCGCATGAAAACGGATGTAACTAGCGGCCAGATCAGCAATTTCACGCACACAAAGAAAAACCCGCCGACAAAGCGGCGGGTTTTTCCATACGCGGTGGCATTGCGGCCTGCGCGGAACGATGCGATCAGCCGCACCACACCCGCGCGTTGCGGAACATGCGCATCCACGGCGAATCACCCTGCCATTCAGCCGGTGCCCAGCTCAGGTTGAGCGCGCGCGGGGTGCGCTCCGGGTGCGGCATCATGATGGTGACGCGGCCGTCGGTGCTGGTCAGGCCGGTGATGCCGTCCGGCGAACCGTTCGGGTTCAGCGGGTACTGGCTGGCGACGTTGCCATGGCCATCGATGTAGCGCAGCGAGACGCGGGCGGCAGCCTGGTCGACGGCGTTGTCGAACACGGCCTGGCCTTCGCCGTGCGCCACCGCTACCGGCAGGCGCGAGCCGGCCATGCCACGCAGCAGGATCGACGGCGATTCCACCACTTCCAGCAGCGCGGTGCGGGCTTCGAACTGCTCGCTGGCATTGCGGCGGAACTGCGGCCAGTGTCCGGCACCGGGGATGATGTTCTTGAGCTGGCTCATCATCTGGCAGCCGTTGCACACGCCCAGCGCGAAGCTGTCTTCGCGCGCGAAGAACGCGGCGAAGGCATCACGCAGCGCACTGCGCTCCAGGATCGAGGTGGCCCAGCCACGGCCGGCACCGAGCACATCGCCGTAGCTGAAGCCGCCGCAGGCGACCAGACCGGTGAAATCCTGCAGCGCCACGCGGCCTTCGATCAGGTCGCTCATGTGCACGTCGAAGGCGCGGAAGCCGGCACGTTCGAAGGCGTTGGCCATTTCGATCTGGCCGTTGACGCCCTGCTCGCGCAGCACCGCCACGCGCGGACGCGCACCGGTGCTGATGAACGGTGCCGCCACATCCTCGTTCAGGTCGAAGCTGAGCTTGGGCTTCAGGCCCGGTGCGTTGAAGGCACGGGCGACCTCGCGCTCGGCATCGGCGTTGGCCGGGTTGTCGCGGCGCTTCTGCATCGCGTGGGTGACCGACCACCAGGCGTCGAACAGTGCGTCCCAACGCCATTCGGCCAGGTTCTCGCCACCCAGCGACACGCGCACCACCGGCGCGGTGGTCGGCTTGGCGATGCGCTGTGCGCATTCGGTCAGTGCGTGGCGTTCGACCAGGTCGGCGAACGCAGCGCGGTCTTCGCGCGCGATCTGCACCACCGCACCCAGTTCTTCGTTGAACAGGCTGCGGAACGGATCATCGCCCCAGGCATCGAGCGTGATGTCCAGGCCAAGGCGCGAAGTGAAGGCCATTTCGCACAGCGCGGCGAAGGCACCACCGTCGCTGCGGTCGTGGTAGGCCAGCAGCAGGCCGGACTGGCGCGCATCGCGGATCAGCTCGAAGAAGCCACGCAGGCGCTGCGGATCGTCCAGGTCCGGAGCGGCACCGGCGAAGGCCGGCAGATCGCCATGGTCGGCGTGCACCTGGGCCAGGATCGAACCGCCCAGGCGCTGCTTGCCGGCACCCAGGCCGATCAGCCACAGCTCGCTGTCCACGTCGCGGTCGAGCAGCGGGGTCAGCTGCTGGCGCACGTCGGCGACCGGCGCGAACGCCGAGATCACCAGCGACACCGGCGACACGCTCTTGTGCGCTTCGCCCTGGTCGTGCCACTGCGCCTGCATCGACAGCGAGTCCTTGCCCACCGGGATGCTGATGTCCAGCTGCGGGCACAGTTCCATGCCCACCGCCTTCACCGCGTCGTACAGCAGTGCGTCTTCGCCCGGATGACCGGCCGCGGCCATCCAGTTCGCCGACAGCTTGATTTCATCCAGCGCATCGACCGGGGCCGCACACAGGTTGGTCAGCGCTTCGCCCACCGCCATGCGTGCCGACGCAGCGGCGTCGAGCAGGGCCAGCGGGGTGCGCTCGCCGATCGACATCGCTTCGCCGGCCACGCCATCGAAGTCGGCCAGGGTGATCGCCACGTCAGCCACCGGCAGCTGCCACGGTCCGACCATCTGTTCGCGCGCGGTCAGGCCGCCGACGCTGCGGTCACCGATGGTGACCAGGAAGTTCTTCGAGGCGACGGTCGGGTGCGCGAGTACGCGCAGGCCCGCTTCCTGCAGGTCCAGGCCGCCGGTCTTCAGCGCCGGCCAGCGCGGCGCCGGCGGGTGCGCGGTGTCGCGGTGCATCTTCGGCGGCTTGCCGAACAGCACGTCCATCGGCAGGTCGATCGGCGCATCGGGCGGGGTGTGACCCGGCACGGCACCGTAGGCCACCACCAGATGTTCCTCGGCGGTGGCCACGCCAACGGCGGCGAACGGGCAGCGCTCGCGGGCACACAGCGCGGCGAACTCGGCCAGGCGCTCCTGGGCCACGCCCAGCACGTAGCGCTCCTGCGACTCGTTGCACCACAGCTGCATCGGCGACAGCGACGGATCATCGGTGGGCACCTTGCCCAGGTCGATGACACCGCCGACCTTGGAGTCGTGCAGCAGTTCGGGGATGGCATTGGACAGGCCACCGGCACCGACGTCGTGGAAGAACTTGATCGGGTTGTTGGCGCCCATCGCCACGCAGCGGTCGATGACCTCCTGGCAGCGGCGCTCCATTTCCGGGTTGTCGCGCTGCACGCTGGCAAAGTCCAGGTCCTCGGCGCTCTCGCCGGAGGCCACCGAACTGGCCGCGCCGCCGCCCAGGCCGATCAGCATTGCCGGGCCACCCAGCACGATGACCGCATCACCGGCCTGCAGCTGGATCTTGTCGACCTGCACGCGGTCGATCGCGCCGAGGCCGCCGGCCAGCATGATCGGCTTGTCGTACGCACGCACCAGATCGGCGCCTTCCGGCAGCTCGAAGCTGCGGAAGTAGCCGAGCAGGTTCGGTCGGCCGAATTCGTTGTTGAACGCGGCGCCGCCGAGCGGGCCGTCGGTCATGATTTCCAGCGCCGGCGCCATGCGCGGGTTCAGCGCGCGCGGCGCTTCCCACGGCTGCGGCAGCTCGGGGATGCGCAGGTGCGAGACCGAGAAGCCGGTCAGGCCCGCCTTCGGCTTGCCGCCACGGCCGGTCGCGCCCTCGTCGCGGATCTCGCCACCGGCACCGGTCGAGGCACCCGGGAACGGCGCGATCGCGGTCGGGTGGTTGTGCGTTTCCACCTTGATCTGGAACGCGCTGGGCACCTGCGGCTCGCGGCGGTATTCGCCACTGGCCGGATCGGGGCGATAGCGCGAGGCCGGATGGCCTTCGATCACCGCGGCATTGTCGCTGTACGCGCTGAGCGTGTGCTGCGGAGTCTGCTGGTGGGTGTTCTTGATCATCCGGAACAGCGAGCGGTCCTGCTCCTGGCCGTCGATGGTCCAGCTGGCGTTGAAGATCTTGTGGCGGCAGTGCTCGGAATTGGCCTGCGCGAACATCATCAGTTCCACGTCCGACGGCGACCGGCCCAGCGCAGTGAAACGCTCGCGCAGGTAGTCGATCTCGTCCTGGGCCATGGCCAGGCCGAGGCGCTGGTTGGCGGCCTCCAGCTGGTCCACCGGCACGCGCTCCAGTTCACCCCGGGCCGGTGCCGAGAACAGCGCCTGGCCCTGTTCCACGGTCTCCAGCACCGACTGCGTCATCGGGTCGTGCAGCGCCTTGACCAGCGCCTGCTGGGCGGCGGCATCGGCCGGCCAGCCCTGCACGTCGATGCGCAGGCCACGTTCGACCCGGCTGACCGGCTGGCCGGCACCGCGGACCAGTTCGGTGGCCTTGCTCGACCATGGCGACAGCGTGCCCAGGCGCGGCACCACGATGCGGCTGACCGCGCCGTCGGCCACGGCTTCGGCCTGCGGCGCCGCTTCGAGGATGCGGCACAGGGTGGTCAGGTCGGGGGCGGCGCTGCCTTCGGGCTGCACGAAGTAGACGTGCCAGGCACCGCTGATGCGCAGGGAGGGAGCGATGGACTGCAGGCGGGATTCAAGACGTTCGCGGCGGAACGGCGACAGGGCGGGCGCGCCCTCGAGGACCATCATGTCCGGGGAACCGTAGTTGGGAAACGGGCCCGACATTGTACCGGAAGCGGGGGATGGGCTCTGGCCGGGCGGCGCCCGGCACCCGTCGAGGCCAGGGCAGCGGCAACGGCAATGGCAACGGCAATGGCCCAAGCAAAAGCTGGGTTCCCGTGGGATGGCGGGGTGGTGGGGGCCAGCAGGACACGCCGTAAACCCGTCCATGGGGGCTCGATGGCGCCATCCATGGCGCCAACGGTCCTGCTGGCCCCCACCACCCCGCCCCCGACAGTTTCCCGCGATGTGCGGTGGATCCACGCCATGCGTGGAGGCTCTGCGGTAGTGCCGGCCGCTGGCCGGCAACCAGGGAACATCAGAAATCAGGCATTGGAGAGCGCAGCGACCGGCTTCTGCTTTTGATTTTGATTTTTTGTTCTGTCTTTCGTGGCTGGCTGCGCAGGAACCTGTCAGAGGCCGGGTGGGTGGGGTCAGGCGGGGTGTCCGCGGCATGGATGCCGCGGCCAAGCCCCCAGGGACGGGTTCACGGCGTCCCCGCCTGACCCCACCCACCCGGCCAAACCCATGAATTCGCGCCCGACCAGCCACGAGGGGCTCCGCCGATGGCCGCCGACCGCGCGCAGCGCCGCTCTCCGCCCGAATCCCGGAACCATGCGCTTGCTCACGGATTGACCACGCGATTGATGACAACGTTGTCCCCACCTGGCGCCGGACTCTCTCCCCGGCCCCCCAGGTACCCCGTCCGCCCCCTCCGTCGCCTTCCCGGGCGACGCCCGGACCTGCGTCACGCGCGGCGCCATCGGGGCCCGCGCGCCCTTTGATCGGAGACTTACCCATGTACGACCCGATTGTGCGCAGTGCCGAACGTTCGACCCGAAGCTGTCGTCCCCGCCACCTGGCCTGGCTGCTTGCCCTGGCCGCCGGTACCGCCGCCCTGCCCGGCCTGGCGCAGGCTGCCAGCTGTGCCGGCGTGGCCCAGTGGGACCAGGCCAGGATCTACCGGGCCGGCGATACCCTGCAGAAAGGAGGCGTCCTCTATCGGGCGAACCAGGACATCTGGAACGCGCCGCCGGACCATCCGGCCGGTGCGCCCTACTACACCAACCTTGGTGCCTGCGATGGCAGCGGCAGCAACCAGCCGCCGGTGGTCAGCCTGACCTCGCCGGCCAACGGCGCCACCTTCAGCGCCGGCAGCACGGTCAACGTGACCGCTACCGCCAGTGACCCGGACGGCAGCGTCGCCAAGGTCGAGTTCTTCCGCGACGGCAGCTCGTTGGGCGTGGCCACCGGTGCGCCGTATGCGGCCAGCTGGGCCAATGCCAGCGCCGGCAGCCACACCCTGCGCGCGGTCGCGACCGACAACAACAACGCCACCGCCAGCACCGCGACGATCACCATCACCGTCAACGCCGCCGGTGGCGACACCACCGCACCGAGCGTGCCGGGCGGGCTGGCGGTCGGCACCCGTACCGCCAACAGCATCGCGCTCAGCTGGAGCCCGTCCACCGACAACACCGGCGGCAGTGGCCTGGCTGGCTATGACGTGTACCGCAACGGCAGCCTGGTCGGTTCGCCGTCCAGTGCCAGCTATGTGGATGGCGGGCTGACCGCATCGACCACCTACCGTTACCGCGTGCGGGCGCGCGACAACGCCGGCAACGCGTCGGCGCAGGGCACCGAAATCAGCGCCACCACGCTGGCCGGTGACGGCGGCACCACCGGCAAGCGGGTCATCGGTTACTTCACCCAGTGGGGCATCTACGGCCGCAACTACCGGGTCAAGAACATCGACAGCAGCGGCTCGGCCGCACGCCTGACCCACATCAACTACGCGTTCGGCAACGTGCGCAACAACCGATGCGAAGTCGGCATCACCCAGCCGTCGGATCCGAACAGCGGTGCCGGTGGCGATGCTTTCGCCGACTACACCAAGGCCTTCAGTGCCGCCGAGAGTGTCAGCGGCAGCGCTGATACCTGGGACCAGCCGCTGCGCGGCAACTGGAACCAGCTCAAGCAGCTCAAGGCCAAATACCCGGGCATGAAGGTGCTGATCTCGCTGGGTGGCTGGACCTGGTCGCGCGGCTTCTCCAGCGCAGCGCGCCCGGAAAACCGCCAGGCCTTCGTCGCCTCGTGCATCGACGCCTACATCAAGGGCAACCTGCCGGTGACCGACGGTGCCGGCGGTGCCGGTGCCGCGCTGGGCGTGTTCGACGGCATCGACATCGACTGGGAATACCCGGTGGCCTGTGGCATCGAATGCGGCAAGCCGGAAGACAACGCCAACTTCACCGCGCTGATGGCCGAGTTCCGCCGCCAACTCGATGCGGTGCGGCCGGGCCTGTTGCTGACGGTGGCGGTGGGTGCCGGCATCGACAAGATCCGTGTCACCGATCCGGCCGCATACCACCCGTACCTGGACTACATCAACGTGATGACCTACGACTTCCACGGCGCGTGGGATGCGAAGACCAATCACCAGTCGGCGCTGTTCGATTCGCCGAATGATCCGTCCACCGGCGACCAGAAGCTGTACAACAGCAACGACGCCATCGAGGCCTTCATCAGCCGTGGCGTGCCCGCCGCCAAGCTCAACCTGGGCATTGGCTACTACGGGCGTGGCTGGACGGGTGTGGCCAACGCCAACAACGGCCTGTACCAGACCGCGACCGGCGCCGCCCCGGGTACGTATGAAGCCGGCATCGAGGACTGGAAGGTGCTGAAGAACCTGGCGTGGCCGGGCTACACCGACAACACCGCCGGTGCCACCTGGATCTACAACGGCAGCACACTGTGGAGCTTCGACACCCCGGCCAACATCACCCGCAAGATGGGTTACGTGAAGACCCAGGGCCTGGGCGGCGCGTTCGTCTGGGAGTTCAGCGGTGACGATGCGCAGGGCACGCTGACCAAGGCGGTCAGTGATGGCCTGAAGTAAGCAAAAAGCCGGGGATGCGACACGCATCCCCGGCTTCCTGCCTGTAGAGCCGAGCCCATGCTCGGCTGCTGTTTCCGCAGCCGAGCATGGGCTCGGCTCTACAGAAAAAAACCAGCGGCGATCAGCGCTTGGCCGACAGCTTCTCCAGCGCGGCACGCAGCTGCGCCGGCGGCAGGTAGCCGCCCAGCTGGGTGCCATCCGGCGCGAAGATCGCCGGCGTTCCATTCACGCCCAGCTGCTGGCCCAGCGCGTACTGCATCGCCACCGGGTTGGTGCAGTTCCTGGCCGGCACGCTGCCACCGCGCTTGGCGTTGGTCAGGGCCTGGCGACGATCCGCTGCACACCAGACCGAGATCATGTCGGTGTAGTCCTTGCTGCCCAGGCCCATGCGCGGAAACGCCAGGTACTCGACGGTGATGCCGTTGCGGTTGAGTTCGGCGATGTCCTGGTGCAGCTTGCGGCAGTAACCACACTCGATGTCGGTGAACACGCTGATGGTGTACTTGGCGTTCGGCGCGGCAAACACGATGCGATCGCCGTGGTTGGCCTTGGCCAGCAGGCCGCGGCGGTAACCAAGCAGGCCCTCGCTGTTGGCCGGGCCCTTGGCGCGGGTGTCGTAAGGCTGCGACTGGAACAGGTAGCGGCCGTCATCGGACACGTACAGCAGCTGGCCGGAAACGACGACCTCGCGGAAGCCGGGGAACGGCGCGGCACCGATGTAATCGACCTGGAAACCCGGATTGAGCGCGGTCAACGCGGCACGTACCGCCTGGTCGGCCGGCGCGTTGGCGGCCGGGCTGGCCTTGGCCGCAGCGGCAGCAGGCGCCTTGGCGGCCGGCGGAGCCGGCTGGGCGCAGGCGGTCAGGCTGAGCGCACCGAACACGGCGGCGATGGCAAATCGGAGCATGGAGCGATCCGCAACAGAAGAAGACTCCGGATTCTGACACAGCCGCCGGTACCGGGCCGCGACGCCCGGCACGGCCCCGGGCAGCGATTCAGCCCGGCCCTCAGCCGCGCGGATGGTGGCGGGCATGCAGCTTCTGCAGATGCTCGCGCGCTACCAGGGTGTAGATCTGGGTGGTCGACAAGGAACTGTGGCCGAGCAGCATCTGCAGCGCGCGCAGGTCGGCACCGCGGTTGAGCAGATGGGTGGCGAAGCTGTGGCGCAGGCCATGCGGGCTGATCCGCGCCGGGTCGATGCCGGCCACCTGCGCGTGGCGCTTGACCAGGTGCCAGAACGCCTGCCGGGTCAGCGCATGCAACGTCGGCTCGATGAACAACGGGGTCTGACCATCCGCCAGTGCATGCACCTTGCCCTTGCCGACCAGCAGCGGGCGCGACTGCTGCAGGTAACGCTCCAGCCAGTGCTGCGATTCCTCGCCCAGCGGCACCAGCCGTTCCTTGCTGCCCTTGCCGGTGACCCGCAACACGCCCTGGCGCAGGTTGACCGCCGTGGCCGGCAGCAGCACCAGCTCGCTCACGCGGAGGCCGGCGGCATACATCAGTTCCAGCATGGCGCGGTCGCGCAGGCCCAGCGGGCTGTCGATGTCCGGTGCCGCCAGCAGCGCATCGATCTGGCTCTCGGCCAGCGCCTTGGGCAACAGCCGCGGCAGCTTCGGGGGGTCGAGCAGCGCACTGGGGTCTTCGCTGCGTTCGCCACGGCGCACGCCATCGGCGAAGAACGCCCGCAGCGCCGACAGCAGGCGCGCGTTGCTGCGCGGCGACCAGCCGTGGCGGGTGCGCCAGGCCAGGTAGTCGAACAGCCCGGGACGTTCGATGCCGGCCAGGCCACCGTCGCGTCCATCCATCCAGCGCGCCAGCCCTTCCAGGTCGCGCCGGTAGCTGTCCAGGGTGGCGCGGGCCAGGCCGTTCTCGGCCCAGATCGCATCGAGGAAGCGCTGGATGCGCACACTGTCGTCGGCGCGCAGCTCGGGCAGTTGCTGGACCAGCTGGCGGCGTTCGGCGGGGGTGGAAACAAGGGCCATGCATGCAGGATACGAGGGCCACTGCGGGCACGGCCAGCTTTGCGTATGCTCGGCGCATGTCCCGCCCTGCCACCGACACGGCCCCTGCGGCCGCTACTGAAACGCCCCGTCCGCGCGCGCTGCTGCCCTGGCGCATGCTGGCGATGGCCTACGACGCGCTGCCGGTGCTGGCGCTGTGGATGCTGGCCGGCACGCTGTTCACCCTCGCCTACACCTTCAGCGGCCACGCGCAGCGCGAGAACATCGCACCGTTCAGCGCTTGGCAGTGGCTGCTGTGGGCGGTGTGCTGGGCGATCACGGGGTGGTATGCCACGGCCAGCTGGCGCCGTGGCGGACAGACGCTGGGCATGCGGCCGTGGCGGCTGAAACTGCAGTCGCGCGATGGCACGCCGTTGCGGCGCGGCCAGCTGTGGCTGCGCTTCGCGGTGGGGACGCTGTCGCTGCTGCTGGGCGGCCTGGGATTCTGGTGGGCCTGGGTCGACCGCCAACGCCTGACCTGGCACGACCGCGCCAGCGGCACCCGCCTGGTGCGCATGCCCAAGCGGTGATGCACGATCTGTAGAGCCGAGCCCATGCTCGGCTGGCAGGCGGTGCGCAAAAAGCAGCCGAGCATGGGCTCGGCTCTACAGAATCCAGCACGCTGGGCCGGGATGCTGGTGGTCGTGGCACGGATGCCGAAGCGGTGGATTGCCCCGGTAGCGCCGGGCATGGCCCCGCGCTACAAGAATCAGCCCGACTTGCGCCGGAACAACAGTCCGGACACGGCCAGCATCACGATCGGCGGCAGCGCATAGGCAATGCGGTAATCGAACTTCAGCGCACCGGCCATGCGGCCGAAGAACAGCTGCAGCAGCCAGAAGCCCAGTGCAAACAGGATGCCCAGGAACAGGCGCTTGCCCATGCCGCCGCTACGCAGCGACCCGAACGCGAACGGCACCGCGGCCAGGCACAGCGCCAGCACGTTCACCGGGTAGAACCAGCGGCTCCAGTACACATCCTCGAAATCGCGCGCATCCAGCCCGTTGCGCTGGCGGTAGGCAATGCTGGTGCTCAGCTCGGCCACGCTGAGGTTTCGCGGCTTGGCGATGCCGGTGGCCAGCGCCGCCGGATCCAGCTTCGAGTTCCACGGCTCACGCGCCACTTCCTGACGGCTGGCCGAGCGCTCGCCGAAGGTGTCGCGACGCACCCCGGTCAGCACCCAACCGTCCTTGTCGTGCTCGGCGGTGGCGGCATGGGTCAACGAGGCGATATTGCCGTCTTCGGCGATCCGGTACAGCCGCACGTCACGCAGGATCAGCCGCGTGCCCTTGTCGCCCACCAGCTGTTCCTCGCCGCTCTGGGCGTTGAGGAAGGTGTCGCCTTCGCGTGCCCATAGGCCGGAGTAGCGGGTGGTGGAGATGTCCCGCCCCCACTTGGCACTGGCCTTCAATGCATCGGCACGGTCCTGCCCCCACGGGCCCAGCGTCTCGGCGCTGAGCACCATCACTGCGGTCAGCAGCGACAGCGCGATCGCCACCGACACGCTCAGGCGCTTGCGCGACAGGCCCAGCGCACGCAGGGCGGTCAGCTCCGAGGTCGCGGCCAGCTGGCCCAGGCCCATCAGCGCGCCGATCACCGCGGCGGTCGGGAACATCGTGTAGGCGCGGCGCGGCACCGTGTACAGCACCCACGCGGCGGCATGGCCCAGGGTGTAGCCGTTCTTGCCGATGTCCTTGAACTCGCCGGAGAACGCCATCACCACGTCCAGGCCGACCAGCACCGCCCAGGTCAGCAGCACCGTGGTGAACACCGACTGGCCCAGGTACAGATCGAAACGCATCGGGCGCAGCCTCATGCGCGGGCTCCCTTCGAGCGGCCCAGGCGGCCATCACGTGCATACATCCAGATCGCCAGCGCCAGCAGCGGCACGGTCAACCACCACAGGCCGAGCGCGGCCGGAATCTTGCCGTTGGCGATCCAGCCACTGCCGATGAACATCAGGTTGGTGCCCACCATGTAGGCCATCAGGGCCAGCATCATGCGGCCGTAGCGCTGCTGGCGCGGCGAGCTGCGACCCAGCGGCACGGTCAGCAGGGCGAAGGCCAGCGCGATCAGCGGCGGTGCCAGGCGGCGGTGCAGCTGCGCCTGCGCCTGGGGGCGCTCATCGCCGATCAGCTGCAGGGTCGGCATCAGTTCCGGGTCGTCCTCGGTGCGGGTCTGTGCACCGTCGGGCAGGGCCACGTCGTTGCGGGCAAAGGTCGCCAGCCGGTAATCCAGCGCGCCGGCCACCGGGCCTTCCACCTGGTGGCCATCATCCAGCTCCAGGAAGCGCTGGCGGGTGCCCTCGAAGAACATGCGGCCACCATTGGCGGACACCACTTCCAGGCGGTCATCCTTCTGGCGCTGCAGGAACACCTTGCCCAGCTGGGTGCCATCGGGGGAGATCGAGGACAGGTACACCACGCCGCCATTGGGCAGCGGGGTGAAGCGGCCCGGCTCCAGGCCGGCCATCAGCACGCTGCGGTTGGCATCGATGATCATCTGCTCGGCCATCCGGCCGGCCCACGGGCCCAGCCACAGCGAGCAGGCGCCGACCAGCAGCACCACCGGCACCACCAGCATCAGCAGTGGCCGCAGCAGCCGCTTGGGCCCCACGCCAATGGCGGTGATGACCGCCATCTCCGAGTCGCGGTAGAGCCGGGCCACGGCCAGCAGCAGGCCCAGCATCAGCGCCAGCGGCAGGATCAGCGGCAGGTAGGCGATGAACTGCAGGCCCAGCTGGGAGAACAGCAGCTTGGCCGGCAGGCGTCCGTCGGCGATGTTGCCGAGGATGTCCACCAGCACGCCGCCCACGCTGACCACCAGCAGGACGATCAGGGTAGCCAGGAAACTCTGGACGAAATCGCCCAGCAGGTATCGGTCGAGCTTCAACATGGGGCGGTGGTTTAAACTCTGGGGTTCGTTCGCGGTGCCGCCCAGTCTACTGTCTGGGCGTAAACGGCCTGCGATTGTACGGACTCGCCAATGGAATCTGCTCAATGGCCCTCGAATTCACCCTGAACCACGTTGCTCCGGCCGCCGCCACCGTTGATTGCCTGGTGGTCGGCGCGTATGCCGACCATACCCTGACCCCGGCCGCGCAGGCCCTGGACGCCGCCAGCGGTGGCCGCCTGGCCGCCCTGGCCCAGCGTGGCGACCTGTCCGGCAAGACCGGCGCGACCACCCTGCTGCACGACCTGCCGGGCGCGACCGCGCCGCGCGTGCTGGTGGTCGGCCTCGGCGACGCCGCCCGCTTCGGTGTGCCGCAGTACCTGAAGGCCGTGGGCGACGCGGTGCGCGCGCTGAAGGCCGGCGCCGCCCGCAGCGCGCTGTTCACCCTGTCCGAAGTGGCCATCAAGGACCGCGACGCGGCCTGGGCGATCCGCCAGGCAGTGATCGCCGCCGATCACGCCGCCTACCGCTACACCGCCACCCTGGGCAAGAAGAAGGCCGACGATGCCGGCCTGGCCCAGCTGGCCGTGGCCGGTGACGACGCCCAGGCCCTGGCCCAGGGCCAGGCCATCGCCGCCGGTGTCGAGTTCGCCCGCGAACTGGGCAACCTGCCGCCGAACTACTGCACCCCGGCCCATCTGGCCGAGGTCGGCGTGAAGTTCGCCGGCGAGCACGACGGTGCCGAAGCCGAGATCCTCGACGAGCACCAGATGGAAGCGCTGGGCATGGGCTCGCTGCTGGCCGTGGCCCGCGGTTCGGCCAACCGCCCGCGCCTGGTCGTGCTGAAGTGGAACAATGGCGGCGACGCCAAGCCCTACGTGCTGGTCGGCAAGGGCATCACCTTCGATACCGGTGGCGTCAACCTGAAGACCCAGGGCGGCATCGAAGAGATGAAGTACGACATGTGCGGTGGCGCCAACGTCATCGGCACCTTCGTCGCGGCAGTCAAGGCCAAGCTGCCGCTGAACCTGGTGGTGGTGGTGCCGGCGGTGGAGAACGCCATCGACGGCAACGCCTACCGTCCTTCCGACGTGATCACCTCGATGTCGGGCAAGACCATCGAAGTCGGCAACACCGACGCCGAAGGCCGCCTGATCCTGTGCGACGCGCTGACCTACGCACAGCGCTTCGAGCCGGCCGCGCTGGTCGACGTCGCCACCCTGACCGGTGCCTGCATGGTCGCCCTGGGCCACCAGACCGCCGGCCTGATGAGCAAGCACGACGACCTGGCCAACGAGCTGCTGGCCGCCGGCGAGCACGTGTTCGACCGCGCCTGGCGCCTGCCGCTGTGGGACGAGTACCAGCCGATGCTGGATTCGACCTTCGCCGACGTCTACAACATCGGCGGCCGCTGGGCCGGCGCGATCACCGCCGGCTGCTTCCTGTCGCGCTTCACCGAAGGCCAGCGCTGGGCCCACCTGGACATCGCCGGCGTCGCCAGCGATGAAGGCAAGCGTGGCATGGCCACCGGCCGCCCGGTCGGCCTGCTGAGCCAGTGGCTGCTGGACCAGGTCGCCCGCGCCTGATGCCGTACCCGACCCTGGCCGGCAGACGCCGGCCGGGGCCTCGCCCGGCACTGCCGGGCCCCTGCCTGACCCGGACCCTGCCATGCCCCGCGCCGACTTCTACCTGATCGCCAAGCCCCGCTTCCTGACCGAGCCGTTGCGCCTGGTCTGCGAACTGGCGCGCAAGGCCAACGACGCAGGGCTGTTCACCCTGGTGCTGGCCCGTGACCAGGCCCAGGCCGAGGAACTGGACGAGCTGCTGTGGGCGTTCGACAACGATGCCTACATCCCGCACCAGATTGCCGGCGAAGACATGGACGAGGAAGAGGCCCTGGTGCTGATCGCCGTACCCGGCACCGACGCGCCGGCACGCCCGCTGGTGATCAACCTGCGCGATGAGCCCTGGCTGGGCCAGTGCGAGCGTGTGCTGGAAGTGGTCCCGGCCGATCCGGAAGCGCGCGAACCGCTGCGCGAGCGCTGGCGCCAGTACAAGGCCGCCGGTTACGACCTCAACAAGCACGACATGTGAGCCCGGCGAGGACCCCTTGATGCGCCTGCTGATCGCCCTGATTCTTCCCTGGCTGTCCTTCTTCACCATCGGCCGGCCGCTGGCCGGGATCGTCTGCCTGATCCTGCAGATCACCCTGATCGGCTGGCTGCCCGCCGCCATCTGGGCCGCCTACGCGGTCAGCCAGTACCACACCGACCAGAAGATCCGCCGCGCCCTCGGGTCGCGCTGATCTCCCTTCCGCCTTGATTACCGGTTCCCCCGCATGACCCAACTCGCCTCCAGCTACGACCCGACGTCCTTCGAGACCGACCTCTACGAGGCCTGGGAGAAGGCCGGCCACTTCAAGCCGTCCGGCACGGGCGAGCCGTACACCATCCTGCTGCCACCGCCGAACGTGACCGGCACCCTGCACATGGGCCATGCCTTCCAGCAGACCCTGATGGATGCGCTGGTGCGCTACCACCGCATGCGCGGCTACGACACGCTGTGGCAGGTCGGTACCGACCACGCCGGCATCGCCACCGAAATGGTGGTCAGCCGCAACCTGGCGCTGGAAGGCAAGGGCGAGACCCGCGATTCGCTGGGCCGCGAAGGCTTCATCGGCAAGGTCTGGGAGTGGAAGCAGCAGTCCGGCGACACCATCGAACGCCAGATGCGCCGCCTCGGCACCTCCGCCGACTGGTCGCGCAGCACTTTCACCATGGACCCGCAGCCATCGGCGGCGGTCAACGAGGCCTTCGTGCGCTGGTACGAGCAGGGCCTGATCTACCGCGGCCAGCGCCTGGTGAACTGGGACCCGGTGCTGAAGACCGCCATTTCCGACCTGGAAGTGGAGAGCGCCGAGGAGGACGGCTTCCTGTGGTCGATCGCCTACACGCTGGATGACGGCCTGAGCTACGAACACGTCGAGCGCGATGCCGACGGCGTGGAAACCCTGCGCGAAACCCGCGACTACCTGGTCGTTGCCACCACCCGCCCGGAAACCCTGCTGGGCGATACCGCGGTGATGGTGCACCCGGAAGACGAGCGTTACGCGCACCTGATCGGCAGGAACGTGGTGCTGCCGTTGACCGGCCGGCGCGTGCCGGTGATCGCCGACGACTACGTGGACCGCGCGTTCGGCACCGGCGTGGTCAAGGTCACCCCGGCGCACGACTTCAACGACTATGAAGTGGGCGTGCGCCACAGCCTGCCGATGATCAACCTGTTCACCCCGGTGGCGGCGCTGAACGAGAACGCGCCGGAACGCTTCCGGGGCCTGGACCGCTATGAAGCACGCAAGGCCGTGCTGGCCGAGCTGGAAGACCTGGGCATCCTGGTCGAGACCAAGGCGCACAAGCTGCAGGTGCCGCGTGGCGACCGAACCGGCCAGGTGATCGAGCCGTACCTGACCGACCAGTGGTTCGTGAAGATGGACGACCTGGCCAAGCGTGGCCTGGACCTGGTCGAGGACGGAAGCATTGCCTTCGTGCCGCCGAACTGGATCAACACCTACCGCCACTGGATGAACAACATCCAGGACTGGTGCATCAGCCGCCAGCTGTGGTGGGGCCACCGCATCCCGGCGTGGTTCGATGCCGCCACCGGCAGCTGCTACGTCGGTCGCAGCGAAGAGGAAGTGCGGGCCAAGCACAACCTGGGCAGCGAGGTGGTGCTGAACCAGGAAAGCGACGTGCTGGAGACCTGGTTCTCCTCGCAGCTGTGGCCGTTCTCCACCCTGGGCTGGCCGAACGAACAGGCCATGGCCGAGCGCGGCTTCGACCGTTACCTGCCGTCGTCGGTGCTGATCACCGGCTTCGACATCATCTTCTTCTGGGTGGCGCGCATGATCATGGCCACCGACAACCTGGTCGGGAAGATCCCGTTCAAGGACGTGTACTTCACCGGCCTGATCCGCGACGGCCAGGGCCAGAAGATGTCCAAGAGCAAGGGCAACGTGCTCGACCCGCTGGACATCATCGACGGCATCACCATCGACGACCTGGTCGCCAAGCGCACCGGCGGCCTGATGCAGCCGAAGATGGTGGAGAAGATCGAGAAGGCCACCCGCAAGGAATTCCCGGACGGCATTGCTGCCCACGGTGCCGATGCGCTGCGCTTCACCATCGCCGCGCTGGCCACCCACGGCCGCGACATCAAGTTCGACATGAACCGCGCCGAGGGCTACAAGAACTTCTGCAACAAGCTGTGGAACGCCAGCCGCTTCGCGCTGATGAACACCGAAGGTGCGGCGTTCACCGGCGTGCCGACCCCGCGCACCGATGCCGAGCGCTGGATCCTTTCGCGCCTGGCCGCCACCACCGCCGAAGCGCAGGGCCATTTCGCCGCGTACCGCTTCGACCTGCTGGCGCAGTGCCTGTACGAGTTCGCCTGGAACGCGTTCTGCGACTGGTTCCTGGAGCTGAGCAAGCCGGCACTGAACGGTGCCGACGCGGCTGATGCCGAAAGCACCCGCCACACCCTGCTGTACGTGCTGGAAGCGCTGCTGCGCCTGCTGCACCCACTCACCCCGTTCATCACCGAACAGCTGTGGCAGCAGCTGGCCCCGCGCCTGGGCCTGGCCGAAACCACGCTGTCGCTGCGCCCGTATCCGACCGCCGCCGAATTCGCCGGTGATTTCGCCCAGGCCGAGGCCGACGTGGAATGGCTGAAGGCGGTGATCAGTGCGGTGCGTCGCGTGCGCAGCGAATTGAACGTCGCGCCGTCCAGGCAGGTGCCGCTGCGCCTGCAGGCCGGCCTGGAGCAGGACCGCGTGCGCATCGAACGCTTCAGCGCCTCGCTGTCGTTCCTGCTGAAGCTGGACAGCATCCAGTGGCTGGCCGAGGGCGAAAGCGCACCACCGGCGGCCGCCGCGATCGTGGGCGAGCTGAAGCTGCTGGTGCCGCTGGAAGGCCTGGTCGATCTCGATGCCGAGCGCGCGCGCCTGGACAAGGAGATCAAGCGCGTGGAAGGTGAGCAGGAAAAGAGCGAAACCAAGCTGGCCAGGTTCACCGACAAGGTGCCACCGGCGGTGGTCGATCAGGAGCGCGTGCGCCTGGTCGACTGGAACACCCAGCTGGCCGGCCTGCGCGAGCAGCGCGCGAAGCTGTAACGCCGCGCTTTGGTGCGTGCCAACCAAGGTTGGCACCTACCACGACAGGGGAGGTTGGCACCTGCCACGGCAGGGGGGGGTTGGCCCCTGCCACGGCGAGAGAGGTTGGCACCCACCGAAGCGGAATCGGAAACGCCGGGCGATGCCCGGCGTTTCCATTTGCCCCGCATGGCATCATCGGCGGATGCCGCTTTCCATCTTCCTGCTCGTCCTCGCTGCCGCGGCGCTGCATGCCAGCTGGAATGCGATCGTCAAGCGCGGCCCGGACAAGTTCCTCGGTACCGTGCTGGTGACCGGCAGTGCCGCGTTGCTGTCGGCCGCCGCCCTGCCCTTCCTGCCCTTCCCGGCCGCGCACAGCTGGCCCTGGCTGGCTGCGTCGGTGCTGCTGCAGGTGACCTACTACGGGCTGGTCGCGCGTTGTTACCAACAGGTCGACATGAGCCTGGCCTACCCGCTGATGCGTGGCAGCGCGCCGATCCTGGTCGCACTGGCCGGTACCCTGCTCGGTGAGCCATTGCCCGCCGCAGCGTGGCTGGGCGTGGTGCTGGTGAGCACCGGCATCCTGTGCATGGCACTGGGGGCGCGCGGCGGCCAGCTGCGCCTGCCGCTGCTGACCGCGGCGATGATCGCCACCTACACGCTGGTCGATGCGCAGGGTGCGCGCCAGTCCGGCAGCGCGCTCAGCTACACGTTGTGGTTGTTCCTGCTGTCGGGCATCCCGCTGCCGCTGTGGGCGTTGTATACGCGCGGCGGCGCGGTACTGGACTATGCGCGGCAGCATTGGCCGCTGGGACTGGCCGGTGGCGTCGGCACCACCGCCTCGTATGCGATGGCGTTGTGGGCCATGACCCAGGCGCCGGTAGCAATGATCTCGGCGCTGCGCGAATCCTCGATCCTGTTCGCGCTGCTGATCTCGGTGTTCCTGCTGCGCGAGCGGGTGCCGCGCACGCGCTGGCTGGCAGCGTCGCTCATCGTGGGCGGCGTGCTGGCGTTGCGGCTGGCGTGAGCGACGCATCGGTAGTGCCGGCCGCTGGCCGGCAACCCGTCTGCGTTACAGCGGCGGCATTTCCTGCAGATCGCCGTCGACCAGCTCGATCGCCATCACGACCGCATCCTCGCGGCCCTGTGCAGCCGGGTAGTAGCGCGGGCGGCGGCCGATCTCGTTGAATCCTTCGCTGTGATACAGCGCCAGCGCCGGCGTATTGGACGGACGCACTTCCAGGAAGACGCGCTGTGCGCCACGGTCGGCGGCCAGCTGCACCAGCGCGCGCAGCAGCTGGCGGCCCAGCCCGCGCGACTGTGCCAGCGGATCGATGCAGATGTTCAGCACGTGCGCTTCATCGGCGGCGATGCTGAGCACGCCATAGCCGACCAGCAGGCCATCGCGCTCCATCGCCAGGCCGGGATAGCCGGCACGCAGGCAGTCGATGAAGATGCCGCGGGTCCAGGGAAAAGGGTAGCCGCGCAGTTCGATCGCCATTACCGCATTGAGGTCGCTCTCGCGCAACGCACGCAGGCTGACCGGGCCGGGTCGGGTGACCGCGCTCATGGCGTGCCCCGCTTGCGCAGGGCACGCAGCTGCGGCCACAGCGCACGCTTGGCGGCCGGGTCGTGGCGCAGCTGGTCCAGTGGCCAGCTGTCCATCAACCGCTGCGTAGCCGGGTCGTTCGGGTTGCAGCCGGACGCACGCAGCAGCGCGATCTGCAGGCGATCCGGCAGGCGGACCACCGGCTGGCGCGCGTTGCCGCTGGGCATCGGGCGCTCAGCCGCCGGCACGGTATCCGGGGCACTGACCGGCGTTTCGCGGCGCGGCGGTGCCGGCCGTTCCGGGCGGGCTGCGGGCGCCACCCCGGCATGCTGTTCGCGCGACGGCACGGGGGCCCGCACCGGTTCCGGCGGGGCGACGCTGGCCTCGGCTTCGGCCACGCTCAACTGCAGCGCGGCATCCAGCTCGGCAGCCAGCTGGCCATCGTGATAGACGGTGTAGCCCATGGCCTGCAGCCAGGCCTGCTGGGCCGGTGACCACAGCACGGGCAGGTCCTGGCTCACGCGGCCTCGGGCTTCTTGCGCAGGCGCTGCACGGCCCACATCACCGGGCCGGACAAGGCGTACAGGATGCCGACCGCGAACAGCACGCGCGGCAGGTCGATGACCGCAATCGCGATCGCCACCGGCACCAGTGCCAGCACCAGGAACGGCACGCGGTCCGAACGGGTGCCCTTGGCAGCGCCCCCCTTGAAGCTCCAGAAGCGGATGCGGCTGACCATCAGCAGCGCAGCGATGATCGTCACCGCCAGCGCCACGTACCGCAGCTGGTTGCCGTCCCAGCCCAGGTTGCCATCGGCGAACGCCCAGACGAAGGACATCATCAGGCCCGCTGCTGCCGGGCTGGCCAGGCCGACGAACCAGCGCTTGTCGACCACCGCCACCTGGGTATTGAAGCGGGCCAGGCGCAGCGCCGCGCAGGCCGCATACAGGAAGGCCACGGCCCAGCCGACGCGGCCGAGCAGCGGATCGTCGAACTTCAGCCACGACAGCGACCAGTGGTACATCACCAGCGCCGGGGCCATGCCGAAGCTGACCAGGTCGGCCAGCGAGTCGTACTGCACGCCGAATTCGCTGCTGGTACCGGTCAGGCGCGCCACGCGCCCGTCCAGGCCATCCATCACCGCCGCCACGAACACGGCGATGCTGGCATTGACGAAATCCCCGTTGGCCGCGGCGATGATCGCGTAGAAACCGGCGAACAGGCCGGCGGTGGTGAACAGGTTGGGCAGCAGGTAAATCGTGCGCGAGCGCGGCGGCGGTGTGATCGGGTCCATGGAATCCAGTTTAATCGACTTGCCAGCGGTCGGCGCCAATGCTGCAATCGGCGTTCTGCGCCCATTCCGTGGAGTCTGCCATGCGTGCCCTGTCCTGCCTTGGATGCCTGCTGCTGTTGGCCAGTGCCAACGCCTTGGCCGGCCCCGTCTACAAATGGAAGGACGCCCATGGCGTAACCCAGTATTCGGAGACCCCGCCGGCGGGCAAGAAGTTCGAGACCCGCGAGCAGGCCCGCACCCCGCAGGCCGCAGCCAGCACCGAGACCCCGGCCGCGCCGGTCCCCGGGCAGTGCAGCACGGCCCGGGCCAACCTGGCCCTGCTGGACGGTGGTGGCCAGGTGATGCAGGACACCGATGGTGATGGCAAGGCCGATACCCCGTTGACTCCGGAGCAGCACACCGCGCAGAGGGGATTGGCGGAGGCCGCCATCAAGGCGTACTGCCCACCGGCCGGTTAAGGGTATCGGCAGGGCTGCGCCCTGCACCTGCAGAGGCAACAGCAAGGGCAACAGCAAGGGCAACAGCAAGGGCAACAGCAAGGGCAACAGCCGGCTCTGGGCTATCTGTGGGTTTGGCGGGGCGGTGTCGGAGTGCGGGGTGTGCCGGAAACCCACCAAGGGGGGGGGGGCGCGGGCGCCCGGGCGGGGGCCCCCCCCCAAGAGAACCCCCCCCC
>NZ_JCACKF010000035.1:35460-41416 GCF_059505245.1 Stenotrophomonas sp. | reverse complement strand
GATGGTAGTGTGGCTCAAGCCATGCGAGAGTAGGTCATCGCCAGGGTTTACACCCAAAACCCCGCTGCTTGCGCAGCGGGGTTTTTCTTATTAAGTGAAGGCACTGCATTTTGCGGGTCCCTTCCGCCCCAAGGGCAAGATCGCGAAGCTGGCGCTGCAAGCGCTGCTGCAACCGTCTCCCTGGTGAAATTAGCGCTGTGGAACCACCCGATCCCATCCCGAACTCGGAAGTGAAACGCAGCTGCGCCGATGGTAGTGTGGCTCAAGCCATGCGAGAGTAGGTCATCGCCAGGGTTTACACCCAAAACCCCGCTGCTCATGCAGCGGGGTTTTTCTTTGTGCGCAGGAAACCCCGGTAGCGCCGGCCGCTGGCCGGCAACCCGATGGCGTTGCATTGCCCGGTAGATCCACGCCATGCGTGGAGGCCCTCTGCGAGGAAGCATGGCGCCAACCAGGGTTGGCCGCTACCAATCGATTGCCGGCCAGCGGCCGGCACTACCGGCAGATCCACACCAACCGTGGATGAGCCGCCGACGGTACGCAAAAGAAAAGCGGCGCCCCGTGGGGCGCCGCTCTGCTCTCAACAGTGCTCAGTCGAGCATGGCCCGACTTTACTTGGCCGGGACCTTGTCCTTCATCATCGCGTCGCGGGCTGCCTTGAACGGATTGCCTGCATACCAGTTCGGCCAACGATCGCCACCGGCCAGTTCCTTGCCCACGCCGTACATCAGCTGCAGGTCTTCGACGGTGCCGTCCAGCTTCCAGGTGGCGGCGTCGAACTCGTCCTTCGGGCCGTGGTAACGGTTGGCGCCGTAGTCCGCCGCCGCCTTGCGGCCCGCTTCCACGCCACCCTCGCGCAGGTCTTCGCCGCCATCGGCGTACAGGGCCGGCACACCCGCTTTTGCGAAGTTGAAGTGATCGGAGCGGAAGTAGAAGCCGCTCTGTACCGAGGTCTCACCGTGCAGGGTGCGGTCCTGGGCGGCGGCCAGCGGCTTGAGGATGTCCTCCAGCTCCGAGCTGCCGAAGCCGGTGACGGTCACGTCCTTGGCACGGCCGGCCACCGACATCGCATCGATGTTGATCACACCGGCGATCTTGTCCAGCGGGAAGGTCGGGTGGGCGACGTAGTACTTGGAACCCAGCAGGCCGGACTCTTCCAGGGTCACCGCCAGGAACACCACCGAACGCTCCGGCTTCGGCTCCTGGTGGGCCATGGCTTCGGCCACTTCGAGAATGCCAGCCACGCCGGTGGCGTTGTCGACCGCGCCGTTGTAGATGTTGTCGCCGGTCTCACCCTCATGCTTGCCCAGGTGGTCCCAGTGCGCCATGTACAGGACGGCCTCGTCAGCGCGCTTGCTGCCCGGCAGCACGCCGACCACGTTGCGCGACTGCTTCTGTGCGATCTGGCTCTTCAGGTCGACCGCAGCGGTGGCCTTCAGCGGCACTGGCTTGAAACCGCGCTTGCTGGCGTCCTTGTAGGCCTGGGCGAGGTCCAGGCCGGCACCGGCGAACAGCGCCTTGGCCGCGTCGGCGCTCAGCCAGCCCTGTACCGGGATGCGCGCTTCCGGGTCATCCTTGGCGGGCAGGTCGTACTGCGGGCCAGCCCAGGAATTCTTCACCACGTCCCAGCCGTAGGACGCGCCGGCGGTGTCGTGCACGATCAGCGCGGCGGCGGCGCCCTTGCGGGCGGCCTCCTCGAACTTGTAGGTCCAGCGGCCGTAGTAGGTCATGCGCTTGCCGTCGAACAGCTTCGCGTCGTCGACGTGGAAGCCCGGGTCGTTGACGAACATCACGACCGTCTTGCCCTTCCAGTCCTGACCGGCGTAGTCGTTCCACTTCTGCTCCGGCGCATCGACGCCATAGCCGACGAACACCAGGTCGCTGGCATCGACCTTCACCTCGGCCTGGCCGGTACGGGTGCCGACCACCATGTCGGTGCCGAACTTCAGTTCGGTGGTCTTGCCGCCCTGGGTGATCTTCAGCACGGTCGATTCATCGGCCGTGGTCTCGGTCATCGGCACATCCTGGAACCAGCTGTCGCCGTTGCCGGGCTGCAGGCCGATGCGCTGCATCTGGTCGCGGATGTAGTTGACCGTCAGTTCTTCGCCCTTGCTGCCCGGGGCGCGGCCTTCGAACTCATCCGAAGCCAGGGTCTTGACCATCTCGGCGAAGTCGCCGGCGTTGATCTCCGGTGAGAACTGATGGGCGGCCGGCTTCGCGGCAGCGGTATCGGTGGGCGGCGTGGCAGCCGGCGTGGATTCGCCTTTGCAGGCACTGAGCGCGGCCGCGGCGGCCAGGCACAGGAGGAGTTTGCGGGGCATCGTCGATTCCTGGAGAACAAAGGGCGGTCGCATCTCATGCGCGACCGGTAAACGCGAGTATCACCGAAGCGGCGGGTGCGACGGGTTCAGTCGGCCGGCGCGGTTTCGGTATCGAACGGGATCGGCTCGGCCCCGGTGACCGGGCCGATCCGTGCGGTGCGATGCACGTACAGCACCACCTCGCGCTCGAACTGCAGCGGCCCACTGACGACCGCGTTGGGGCCGATGATCACGCGCGGCTTGCGGCTGGCGGTGAGCGAGACACTGAAGTTCGGCTTGCGCACATGCACGCCGCCGTTGACCTGCGAACCGATGCCGACGGTGATGTCACCGTTGACGGTCTCGACGTCTTTGCCGACGCGGCTCTCGACCAGGCCGATGCCGCCGTTCACGGTCTCGACGCCGCCTTCGATCTGGCTGCCGCGATCAGTGAAGATGCTGCCGTTGACGGTGCTGACGCCACCGCTGGCGATCACTTCGCGACCCAGGCGGACACCGCCGTTGACCGTTTCGATCTTGCCGGTGCGTGCGCGGTCGGCAACCTTCACCCCGCCGTTGACGGTGTCGATGCTTCCGGTCTCGACGCCTTCGCCGACGCGGATGCCGCCGTTGACGGTGTCCAGCTTGCCGTAGCGTTGGCCGGGTTCGGCGCTGATGCTGCCGTTGACCTTGCTGATGTTCTCCTGGGCGCAGACCGGCCCGGTGACCAGCAGTACGCCCAACAGCAGCGGAATGGATAGAGTTTTCATGGGGACCTCGATGGATGTGCGGCTGGCAGGCCGCGTGCGGAGATGTCACCATTCCCCGGTACCCCCCGCAACTGCCTGAAGTCACTGGAAAGCCCTTGCGCGACAACGCCTTCCCATCACGCCGACATCACATCGCCGCCGTACGCGGCGGGCGCTGGCTGCTGCTGGGGCTGGCTATGGCGCTGGCCCTGCCCCTGCCGGGTGCTGCGCAGACCACCCGCGAGACCGAGCGCAAGCTGCAGAAGCTGCGTACCGAGCTGAAGGGCGTGGCGCAGGAGCGACGGCAGATCGAAGGGCAGCGTGGCCAAGCATCGCAACAGCTGCGCGAGGCCGACGAGAAGGTGGCACGCACCGGCCGTGCGCTTGCGCAGACCGAAGCGGCGCTGCGCGAGCAGGCCCAGGCCCTGGCCCAGGCCGAGCAGCGCCGCAGCAGCCTGCAAACCAACCTGGCCCAGCAGCACCGCGAACTGGCCGGCCTGCTGCGCGCGGCGTATCAGCTTGGCAATCACGCACCGCTGAAGCTGCTGCTGTCGCAGGACACGGTGGCCGATGCCAATCGCGCCTTGGCCTACCATCGTTACCTGCAGCGCGAACGAGCGCAGCGCATCACCACGCTCACCGCCGACCTGAAGGAACTGGAAGCGCTGCAGGCGCAGATCGCCGAGCGCAAGCAGAAGCTGCAGGGGGCGCAGCAGGACCAGAAGCAGCAGGCAGCGGCGCTGGCGGCCGACCGCCGTGACCGCGCGCAGACCGTGGCCTCGCTCGACGAACGCTTCAAGGACCGGCGCGAGAAGGAACAGGCACTGGGCCAGGATGCCAAGGCGCTGGAAACGCTGCTGGCCAATCTGCGTGCCGCTGCCGCCCGGGCCGAAGCCGAGCGTCGCGCGGCGGCACGTCGAGCTGCTGCCGAAAAGGCCGCTGCCGAGCGGGCCGCACGCCAGGCGGCCGCACAGGGCCGGCCACCGCCGCCGGCAACCAAGGTTCCACCTGCGGTGGCGTCGGCACCGGCACCGAAGGTCGGCGGCCTGGGTTGGCCGTTGTCCGGCAACCTGCTGGCCCGCTATGGCGGCAAGCTGCCCGATGGCCGTACCAGCAGCGGCGTGCTGATCGGCGCGCCGGCCGGCAGCACCGTCACGGCCGTGGCCGACGGCACCGTGGTGTTCTCCGACTGGATGACCGGCTACGGCATGATCCTGATCGTCGACCACGGCAATGGCTACATGAGCCTGTATGCCCACAACGACACCCTGCTGAAGGATGCCGGCGCACGGGTCAGCCGCGGTGATGCGGTGGCCAAGGTCGGCAATTCCGGTGGCCAGGGCGTCACCGCGCTGTACTTCGAGCTGCGCCGTGGCGGGCAGCCGGTCAACCCGGACAGCTGGCTGCAGCGGCGCTGAATCCAGGCCTGCCGGATGCGGGTTGGATTCAACGGGAATTTAGCTGTGCTTCGCGCATAATCGGTGCATGTGCCTTGGGCACGATGCCAACGTCGACAGGAGTGATCCATGCGCGCAGCCCGTACCGCCACCCTCTTGCTGGCCCTGTTGCCAGCGCTGTCCTGGGCGCAGCAGACCGCGCCCGCCCCGAGCCAGGAAACCAGCGGGCAGGCAGCGAACAGCGAGGAGGCGGTGACCTCGAAGGTGCCGCTGGAGGACATCCGCCGTTTCGTGGCCGTGTACAACGCGGTGCGCGCCGCCTATGTCGATCCGGTCGATGACAAGAAGCTGATGCAGTCGGCCGTGCGTGGCCTGCTGCTCGACCTCGATCCGCACAGCACCTACTTCAACAAGGAAGACGCGCAGGCCTTCGACGAGCAGGCCAATGGTGCCTACGAGGGCATCGGCGTGGAGCTGCAGCAGCAGCCGGACAACGCCAGCATGAAGGTGATCGCGCCGATCGACGACACCCCGGCGGCCAAGGCCGGCATCCTCGCTGGTGACCTGATCATCGCCATCGACGGCAAGCCGATCAGTGCGATCGATGCCAGCGAGCCGCTGCGCGGCCCGGCCGGCAGCAAGGTGGTGCTGACCATCGTGCGCGAAGGCAAGCCCAAGCCGTTCGACGTGAGCCTCACCCGCCAGACCATCCGCGTGACCAGCGTGCGCAGCCGCCTGCTGGAACCCGGCTATGGCTACATCCGCCTGAGCACCTTCCAGGCCGATACCGGTTCGGACTTCCAGAAGCACGTGCAGCAGCTGCAGAAGCAGTCCGGTGGCCAGCTCAAGGGCCTGGTGCTGGACCTGCGCAGCAACCCGGGTGGCCTGCTGACCGCTGCCGTGCAGGTGGCCGATGATCTGCTCGACAAGGGCAACATCGTCAGCACCCGTGGCCGCATCAGCATCAGCGATGCACGATTCGACGCGACCCCGGGCGACCTGCTGAAGGGCGCACCGGTGGTCGTGCTGGCCGATGCCGGTTCGGCCAGTGCATCGGAAGTACTGGCCGGCGCGCTGCGCGACAACAAGCGTGCGCGCGTGGTCGGCAGCCGTACCTTCGGCAAGGGCTCGGTGCAGACCGTGCTGCCGCTGGACAACGGTGATTCGGTGAAGCTGACCACCGCGCGCTATTACACGCCCAGCGGCAAGTCGATCCAGGCCACCGGTATCGTGCCGGACGTGGAACTGAAGCCCGCCGCCACGCCGGCCGAGGATGCACTGCCGGCCAGCCTGAGCGACTACAGTGAAGCCACCCTGCCGGGCCATCTGCGCGGCGATGACGAAGGCACGGAGGGCTACCACGCCGGAGCGGTGCTGCCGGGCGATGGCCCGATCAACGACGCGCTGGCCGAGCTGAAGAACCCAGGCTCGGTGGCCGCACGGTTGAAGGCCGAGGCCGCCAAGGCGGATGCGGCCAAGGCCGCGAAGGCCGCTGCGGCGAAGCCGGAAG
>NZ_JCACKF010000035.1:21588-35360 GCF_059505245.1 Stenotrophomonas sp. | reverse complement strand
CAAAGCCGGAAGCAAAGCCGGAAGCAAAGCCGGAAGCAAAGCCGGAAGCAAAGCCGGAAGCAAAGCCCGAACCCGTCCCGGCCAAGCCTTGATTTTGTAGAGTCGAGCCATGCTCGACTGATCTACGAACGAGCGGGTGAGCGTGGAGCCGGCCAGCGGCCGGCACTATCAGGGGTCAGAATCCGTGCCGCTTGCGCAGGCGGCGCGCGATCGCGGCGCGCACGTACACGCCATACACCACGCCGAACACGAAGCCGCCGATGTGCGCCCACCAGGCCACCATGCCGAAGCTGGGGCCGATATGGGCGAACACCACCTGCAGCGCGGCCCAGACGCCGATCAGCAGGTAGGCCGGGGCGCGCACGAACTCCAGGAACAGGCCCAGCGGGATCACCACGCCCAGCCGGGCACCGGGGAACAGGGCCAGATAGGCGCCGATCAGCGCCGACACCGCGCCGCTGGCGCCGATGATGATCTGGTCCGGGCTGCCCATGGTGTAGATCGCCACCAGGTTGGACACCGCGCCGCCTACCAGGAACAGCAGCAGCAACCGCCAGGGTCCCAGCACCCGCTCGGCGGGGAGGCCGAAGATCAGCAGGAACACCAGGTTGCCCAGCAGGTGCGACCAGTCGGCGTGCAGGAACAGCGCAGTGAACAGGCGCAGCACGCTGCCGTCCTGCAGGGTCGCCCACCAGTCCAGCGGACGGGTCAGGCCGGTGGACAGGGCGCCCCAGTCCAGCCAGAGACTGCCGCGGGCATCGTCCGGGCGCGAGATCGACCACAGGAATGCCAGCCACAGTGACGCGAACAGCACGGGCGTGGCCCAGCGCAGGGCCGCCTTCTTGCGCGACGGGAGGGAGACGAACATGCCAATAGCCTAGCGTGCGGCCACGTTCGGTGGGGATGGTCCTGTTCAGCTTTTGAGACGAAAAAACCGCCTGCGCTGTTATTGTTTCATTAACAGCTCTGGGTAATACTCGCATACGGCGTCGTATGTCGGGAGGGGAATCCGGCGCGCTCCGAAGGGCTTCAGGGCCGGTCGGGCGCAGGCGCACTCAGAGCACCATCACCGCTTACCGGAGAGAGAGAACTACGATGCAAACCGCTTCCACCATTGCCCGACTGACCCTGCTGGCCGTCGGCGTTGCCGGTGCGCTGGCCGCTGCCGATGCCAATGCTGCCGCCTTCCAGCTGAAGGAAAACAGCGCCAAGGGCCTGGGCCGCGCGTTCGCCGGCTCCACCTCGACCGAAGGTGACGCCTCGGTCATCGCCACCAACCCGGCCTCCATGCGCCTGCTCGATGGCACCCTGCTGCAGGGCGACGTCAGCGCCATCAGCTTCGGCGCCAAGTTCCGCGGCCAGGGCAAGTACGCCAACGGCGCCCCGATTTCCGGTGGCAACGGCGGCGACGCCGGCATGATCGCCCCGGTTCCGGCCGCGTACTTCCACGTGCCGTTCGGCGAGAACGACAACATGCACTTCGGTGCTTCGCTGACCGTGCCGTTCGGTTTCAAGACCGAATACGACCGCGACTGGGTCGGCCGCTACAACGGCGTCAAGACCGAGCTGCAGGCCATCGACCTGGGCGTGGCGTTCTCCTATGACGTCAACCCGTACCTGTCGTTCGGTGCTTCGGTGTTCGCCGAGCGCCTGAACGTCGACCTGACCAGCGCTGTCGACACCGGCACCGCGATCAACGCCACTGCCCAGCGCACCGCTGCGGCGCGTGTGCTGGCTGCCGGCGGCACCGCGGCCCAGGCTGCGGCGGCCTCGCAGGCCGCTGCACGCCAGGCCGCCCAGCTCGGCTTCTCGCCGGGCACCGCCGATGGCTACCTGCGCATCAAGGGCGATGAAGTGTCGGTCGGCTACACCCTGGGCATGACGGTCACCCCGGTGGAAGGCACCAACATCGCGTTCAGCTACCGCTCGAAGGTCGAGCACAAGATCACCGACGGCAAGGCGGACTTCACCATTCCGCAGAATGCGGCGGCCTTCCTGGCCACTGCTGCCCCGGGTACCTTCATCGACAGCAACGGTCGCGCGACCATCACCCTGCCGGCCAGCGCCACCGTGGGCTTCACCCACCGTGTGAACGACCAGTGGCAGATCATGGCTGAAGTCACGCGCACCGCGTGGAGCAAGTTCGACCAGGTCGTCGTCGATTACGACTCCAACCAGCCGGACAGCGTGCTGCCGTTCCACTACCGTGACACCACCTTCGCGTCGATCGGTACCGATTTCCGCGTGAACGACAAGCTGACCCTGCGTGGCGGCCTGGCCTATGACCAGACCCCGACCACCGATGCCCACCGCGACGTGCGCGTGCCGGACACCACCCGCAAGTGGCTGTCGCTGGGCATGACCTACGCCGCTTCGGACAAGATGGAATACAGCGTGGGCTACACCCACCTGTTCACCAAGGATCCGAACATCACCTCGACCTCGGCCACCGGCAACACCGTGACCGGCAAGTACAAGGTCAGCGGCGACGTGCTGGCGGCGTCGATGCAGTACAAGTTCTGATTCGGGCGATTGCCTGGAGCAGTACGAAGGAGGCCCCGCGCAAGCGGGGCCTTTCTTTTTGTGGGGACGGGCCGGGGCGTCCACGCAGCGCAAGGATCCACGACAATAGCGACATGAACCTGTCCGATCCGAACTTCCAGCTGGAGCTGGCTGCCAACATCGCCGTCGCCGGCTCGATCCTGCTGGCCGGCCGCAACAACGTGCACACCTGGTGGCTGGGCATCGTCGGCTGCGCCTTGTTTGCTGCCGTGTTCGAACGATCGCATCTGTATGCGGACATGGTGCTGCAGTTCTTCTTCATCGCCATCAGCGTGCTGGGCTGGTGGCAGTGGCTGCGTGGTGACCATGGCGCGCCGTTGCCGATCACTTCATTGCGGCCGCGCGCCTGGGCCTGGCTGGCGCCGCTGGCGGTAGTGGCCACGTTCGGCTACGGCTGGATGCTGACCCGCCTGACCAATGCCTATGCGCCGTACATCGATTCGGCGGTGCTGATGTTGAGTGTGATCGCGCAGATCCTGATGATGCGACGCAAGCTGGAATCGTGGTGGGTATGGCTGCTGGTGAACACCGTTGCGGTGCCGCTCTACTACAGCCGTGGCCTGCACCTGACCTCGATCCTGTATGTGGGCTTCTGGATCAACGCGCTGGTCGCCTTGCGCCATTGGCGGCACCTGATGCGGGACGAGGCCAGGGCGGCCGATGCCGCTGCCTGAGCGCGTTGCACGCGGCCTGGTGGTGGGCAAGTTCTGCCCGCTGCATCGCGGCCATGAACGACTGATCGACTTCGCCGCCACGCGCTGCCAGCAGCTGCTGGTGATCGGCTGGTCGCAGCCGGGCTTTGCCGGCTACAGCGCTGCGCGCCGCGAGCGATGGCTGCGTGCGCGTTTCCCGCAGGCCACGGTAGCGGTGCTTGACGACGCGCGACTGGCCGCATTGTGCGCGCAGCATGGCTTGCCAGTGCGAGCGCTGCCGCAGGACAGTGATGACGAACAGGTGCAGCGTGACTTTACCGCCTGGCTGTGCCTGAACCTGTTCGGTGGACCGGTGCAGGCGGTGTACACCGGTGAGGACTACGGTGACGGCTTCGCGCAGGCACTGGCCACGCACTTCGGTGCGCCGGTACGCCATGAGCGGCTCGAACGTGCATTAGACGTCGGGCAGGCCTGCGGCACCCAGCTGCGCAGCGATCCGCATGCGCATCGCCATGGGCTCGCACCGCAGGTGTATGCCGACCATGTACAGCGCGTGGCCTTCATCGGTGGCGAGTCCAGCGGCAAGACCACGCTGGCCCGCGTGCTGGCCGAGCGTCTGCAGACTGTCTGGGTGCCGGAGTATGGCCGCACGCTGTGGGAGCAGCGAGGCGGAGAGCTGACGCCGGGCGATCTGCTGCGCATCGCAATGACACAGCCACAGCACGAAGACGAAGCTGTGCGGCGTGCGCATCGCTGGCTGTTCTGCGATACCACGCCGCTGGTGACGCTGGGCTACAGCGGCTGGATGTTTGGCACGGCGCCGCAGCCGCTGCGGCAAGCGGCACGACGACGCTACGACCTGCTGTTCCTGTGCGCGCCGGATATTCCGTTTGACCAGGATGGCACGCGCGTGGGCAAAGCCTTCCGGACGCAGCAGCATGCGTGGTACCTGGAGCAGCTGCAGGCAGAGGGTGTCGAGCATGTGCTGCTGGAAGGCGATCTGGAGACGCGCATCGCACGCGTGCAGGGCGAGTTGGCGAAGCGGGCGGACAATCGGTTCAGTGTGGCCCAGCCTCTGTAGAGCCGAGCCCATGCTCGGCTCAGCAGGAACCCAAAGCACAAAAAACCCCGCGTTCGCGGGGTTTTTTGTTTACTGCATCAAGCAGGCGATCAGTCGCCCAGGGTCAGCAGCGAGGCGTTGCCGCCGGCGGCTGTGGTGTTCACCGTCACCGTCTTTTCGGTAGCGAAGCGCAGCAGGTAGTGCGGGCCGCCGGCCTTCGGGCCGGTGCCGGACAGGCCCTGGCCGCCGAACGGCTGCACGCCGACCACCGCGCCGATCTGGTTGCGGTTGACGTAGACGTTGCCGACGTGGACGCCGTTGCTGATGCGATCAACGGTCTCGTCGATGCGCGAATGCACGCCCAGGGTCAGGCCGTAGCCGGTGGCATTGATCTGGTCGATCACCGCGTCGAGCTGGTCGCCCTTCCAGCGGATCACGTGCAGGACCGGCCCGAAGATTTCCTTGTGCAGCTGGCCCAGGTCCTTCAGTTCATACGCGCGCGGTGCGAAGAAGGTGCCATTGGCCGCTTCGGCGGACAGCTCGGCGGCCGCGATCAGGCGCGCTTCGCGGTCCATGCGCTCGGCGTGGTCCTGCAGGATCTTCAGCGCGTCGGCGTCGATCACCGGGCCGACGTCGGTGGACAGCAGGCCCGGGTTGCCGACCTTCAGTTCCTTCATCGCGCCGGCCAGCATGGTCATCACCTTGTCGGCGATGTCGTCCTGCACGAACAGCACGCGCGCGGCCGAGCAACGCTGGCCGGCGGAGGTGAAGGCCGAACCGATCGCGTCCTTGACCAGCTGTTCCGGCAGCGCCGAGGAGTCGGCGATGAAGGCATTCTGGCCGCCGGTCTCGGCGATCAGCACACCGATGGCGGCGTCACGCGCGGCCATGGCGCGGTTGATCGCACGTGCGGTGTCGGTGGAGCCGGTGAAGGCCACGCCGGCCACGCGCGGGTCGGCGGTCAGTGCGGCACCGACGGTGGCGCCGTCGCCCGGCAGGTACTGCACCACCTCGGCCGGCACGCCAGCTTCGTGCAGCAGCTTCACCGCGTAGTAGCCGATCAGGTTGGTCTGTTCGGCCGGCTTGGCGATGACGCTGTTGCCGGCGGCCAGTGCAGCAGCGACCTGGCCCAGGAAGATCGCCAGCGGGAAGTTCCACGGGCTGATGCAGACGAACACGCCACGGCCGTGCAGCTGCAGCTCGTTGGACTCACCGGTCGGGCTGGGCAGCTTCTCGGCGTGGCTGAACTGCTCGCGCGCCTGCTTGGCGTAGTAGCGCAGGAAGTCCACGGCTTCGCGCACTTCGGCGATGCTGTCGGGCAGGCTCTTGCCGGCTTCCTTCACGCACAGCGCCATGAACTCCGGCATGCGCGCTTCCAGCTGGTCGGCGGCGTGCTCGAGGATGGCGGCGCGGCTGGCGGCCGGGGTGCGGTTCCAGGCCGGCTGCGCGGCTACGGCATTCGCCAGCGCCTTCTGCACGGTGGCGGCATCGGCGGCCAGCCACTGGCCGACCACTTCGCGGGTGTCGGCCGGGTTGGTCACCGGCAGCGAGGCGCCGGCCGGGTTCGCACCCGGTACCAGCGGGGCGGCCTGCCACGGCTTCACGGCCGCGTTGAGCTGCTCGGCGAGGGCGCGCAGTTCGTTGTCGTTGGCGAGGTTGGCGCCCATGGAGTTCTTCCTGTCGTGGTTCTGGCTGCGCAGCAGGTCTACCGGCAGCGGGATCTTGGGATGCGGAATCGAAGCGAACGAGGCGACCATCTCGACCGGATCGCGGATCAGGTCGGCGATCGGCACGCGCTCATCGGTGATGCGGTTGACGAAGCTGGAGTTGGCGCCGTTTTCCAGCAGGCGGCGCACCAGGTACGGCAGCAGGTCTTCATGCGAACCGACCGGGGCGTACACGCGGCAGGGCAGGCCCAGGCGATCGGCCGGCACCACTTCGGCGTACAGGTCATCGCCCATGCCGTGCAGCTTCTGGTGCTCGTACACGCCACCGTTGGCGATGCTGCGCACCGCAGCGATGGTGTGCGCGTTGTGCGTGGCGAACATCGGGTAGATCGCGTCGGCATGGGTGAACAGGCGCTTGGCGCATGCCAGGTAGGACACGTCGGTGTTCTGCTTGCGGGTGAACACCGGGTAGCCCGGATAGCCTTCGATCTGCGCGCGCTTGATCTCGGCATCCCAATAGGCGCCCTTGACCAGGCGCACCTGCAGGCGGCGACCGGCGCGGCGCGCCATGTCGGCCAGGTGGTCGATCGTGTACGGCGTGCGCTTCTGGTAGGCCTGCACGACCACGCCGAAGCCGTCCCAGCCGGCCAGCGAGGCGTCGGAGAACACCTGCTCGATGATGTCCAGCGACAGTTCCAGGCGGTCGGACTCTTCGGCGTCGACGGTGCAGCCGATGCCGTAGCTCTTGGCCAGCTGCGCCAGCTCCAGCACGCCCGGCACCAGGTCCTTCAGCACGCGCTCGCGCTTGGCGTGCTCGTAGCGCGGGTACAGCGCTGACAGCTTGATCGAGATGCCCGGTGCGTTGTTGACGTCGCCATCCGGGCGGCCGCCGCGGGCCTTGTGATCACCGCCGATGGCGTGGATCGCGCGACGGTAGTCTTCCAGGTAGCGCAGCGCGTCCTTCATGGTCAGCGCGCCTTCGCCCAGCATGTCGAAGGAGTAGCGGTAGTTCGCGTTGTCGCCCTTGTGCGAGCGCGACAGCGCCTCGCTGATGGTGCGGCCCATGACGAACTGGTGGCCCATGATCTTCATCGCCTGGCGCACGGCCAGGCGCACCACCGGCTCACCGACGCGGCCGACCAGGCGCTTGAACGCGCTGGGCGCATCGGCGCGGGTGGCGTCGTTCATCTGTACCAGCTTGCCGGTCAGCATCAGGCCCCAGGTGGAGGCGTTGACCAGCACCGAGTCGCTGCCGCCCAGGTGCTTTTCCCAGTCGGCATCGGCCAGCTTGTCGCGGATCAGCTTGTCGGCGGTGTCCTGGTCCGGAATGCGCAGCAGCGCTTCGGCCACGCACATCAGCAGCACGCCTTCTTCGCTGCCCAGGTCGTACTGGCGCATGAAGGCTTCGATCGCGCCCTGGTCCTTGGCACGCACGCGCACGCGGCCGACCAGGTCGGCGGCCAGCGCCTGCACCCTGGCCTGCTCGTCGGCCGGCAGCCGGGCCTGCGCCAGCAGCTCGCGGACGTGGCTGGCCTCGTCCTTCAACCAGGCATCGGTGATGGCCTGGCGGAACGGGTTGGGGGGCGCCGGCAGTTCCGGCGACAGCAGCACGCCGGGACGCTGGGCGTCGCTGGCGGCAGGGGAGGAGGAAGGTGCGTTCATGCCGGTCCGGCCAATGGAAAACTTGGCGATTTTAATCATTTTTGCGGGTTGCGGAAGTGCCCCACAGCCACCTTCGTGAAGGGCTGATAGCCCCTAACGGTGGTGTATTCAGCGTGTTCAGCAAGCCCGGCAATATTTGTGCTGAATTCGGCATTCGCGCCGCCGACCCCATGCTGTGTTGCAGCATGGGAAAAAGTGTGAATGCACCCTTGCTACCGGCGAGAGGGCGGGGCTACCATCGAGACGTTTCCCGCGGCAGGAACGCGGTTGCGACATGATCGAGGTGCTTCCAGCTCCGGATGGGTCAGGTACGCAGCTGCGGCTGCGTCCCCCACGGGCGCTCGATGCCCGGCAGTTCGTCCTGTTGTTCACCGTGTTGTCGGGTGCGATGTGGCTGGTGTCCGCCCTCGGGTGGTTGGCCGGCAATGCATTCGCCCCCCTGTTCGCGCTGCTGTACAGCCTGGTGCTGGCGGCGGCACTGCGTGCCTTGTGGCGCAGCGGTGAACGGCAGGAGGAGATCCGGGTAGTGCCGGCGTACGTGGAGGTCATCCCCGTACCCGGTGGATCGCCGGTGTTCCGGGCCCACCCCCACTGGGTGCGCCTGCTCACCGGCGATGAGAGGGTCCGGCTGGCATCCAGCGGCCGGCAGGTGGAGGTGGGGAGTTTCCTCGCGCCGGCCGAACGTCAGACGCTCGCAGAGACACTTGAAAGCTTGCTCGCCGCCAGCGATGGCGGCAACCGACGACGCTAAGGGTCTAGGCAATGAAGCAAAGCAGCAGGTGGGGCACGAAGTGCGTTGCAGCGGTCACCGCCATGGTGGCCGGGGGACTGATGCCGGCGTTGGCCTGGGCCCAGGCGGCCGATCCCAAGCCGTGGCAGCTGAACATGGGCAAGGGGGTGACCCAGACCTCGCGCCTGGCCTGGGAATCGAACAATCTCTCGTTGATCATCTGCACGGTGATCGGCGTCATCGTGTTCGGTGCGATGGCCTACGCCATCTTCAAGTTCCGCAAATCCAAGGGGGCAGTCGCCGCCACCTTCAGCCACAACACCAAGGCCGAGATCATCTGGACGGTGATCCCGGTGATCATCCTGATCGTGATGGCGTGGCCGGCCACGGCCAACCTGATCAAGATGTACGACACCCGCGATGCCGAGATGACGGTCAAGGTCACCGGCTACCAGTGGATGTGGAAGTACGAATACCTCGGCGAGAACGTCACCTTCACCAGCCGCCTGGACCGCGAGTCCGACCGCGTGCGTCAAAGTGGCATCGTGCCGACCCGTGAAAGCCATCCGCACTACCTGCTGGATGTCGACAACCGGCTGGTGCTGCCGGTCGACACCAAGGTGCGCTTCGTCATCACCTCCGACGACGTGATCCACGCCTGGTGGGTGCCGGCGCTGGGCTGGAAGCAGGATGCCATTCCCGGCTTCATCAACGAAGCCTGGACCAGCATCGAGCAGCCTGGCGTGTACCGCGGCCAGTGCGCCGAGCTGTGCGGAAAGGACCACGGCTTCATGCCGATCGTGGTCGAGGCGGTGTCCAAGGAGGAATTCAAACAGTGGCTGGCGCAGCGCAAGCCGGCGCCGGCTGCCGCGCCGGCCACGCCTGCGGCACCTGCCGAACCGGCTGCACCGGCGGGCGAGGCGCCGGCTGCGCCTGCTGCTGCAGAAGCGGCCAGCGCACCTGCCACTGCAGCCAGCGGCGCGTGATGTAAAGCCCGCGGCCGCCGCGGCCGTGGTGACAACCGATTCTGAGAGGTGTTTTGCAATGGCGCACTCGGCAGTTGGGCACGACGATCACCATCACCAGCAGAGTTTCTTCGAGCGTTGGTTCTTCTCGACCAACCACAAGGACATCGGCACGCTGTACCTGGGTTTCAGCTTCATCATGTTCATCATCGGCGCGGCGATGAGCGTGGTGATCCGCGCCGAGCTGGCACAGCCCGGCCTGCAGTTCGTCAAGCCCGAGTTCTTCAACCAGATGACCACCGTGCATGCGCTGGTGATGATCTTCGGTGGCGTGATGCCGGCCTTCGTTGGCCTTGCCAACTGGATGATCCCGCTGCAGATCGGCGCGCCGGACATGGCGCTGCCGCGCATGAACAACTGGTCGTTCTGGTTGCTGCCGGTGGCCTTCAGCCTGCTGCTGCTGACCCTGTTCCTGCCCGGTGGTGCGCCGGCTGGTGGCTGGACGCTGTATCCGCCGCTGTCGCTGCAGGGCGGCTACAACGTGGCCTTCAGCGTGTTCGCGATCCACGTGGCCGGCATCAGTTCGATCATGGGTGCGATCAACATCATCGCCACCGTGCTGAACATGCGTGCGCCGGGCATCGACCTGCTGAAAATGCCGATCTTCTGCTGGGCCTGGCTGATCACCGCGTTCCTGCTGATCGCGGTGATGCCGGTGCTGGCCGGTGCGGTGACCATGCTGCTGACCGACAAGTTCTTCGGCACCAGCTTCTTCAACGCCGCCGGTGGCGGTGACCCGGTGATGTACCAGCACATCTTCTGGTTCTTCGGCCACCCCGAGGTCTACATCATGATCCTGCCCGCCTTCGGCGTGGTCAGCGAGATCATCCCGACCTTCAGCCGCAAGCCGCTGTTCGGCTACCAGGCGATGGTGTACGCCACCGCGGCGATCGCGTTCCTGTCGTTCATCGTCTGGGCCCACCACATGTTCACCGTGGGCATGCCGCTGGGCGGCGAGATCTATTTCATGTTCGCCACCATGCTGATCTCGATCCCGACCGGCGTGAAGGTGTTCAACTGGGTCAGCACCATGTGGCGTGGCTCGCTGACGTTCGAGGCACCGATGCTGTGGTCGGTGGCGTTCGTCATCCTGTTCACCATCGGTGGCTTCTCCGGCCTGATGCTGGCCATCGTGGCCGCCGACTTCCAGTACCACGACACCTACTTCGTGGTCGCGCACTTCCACTACGTGCTGGTGACCGGTGCGGTGTTCGCGCTGATCGCCGCGGTGTACTACTGGTGGCCGAAGTGGACCGGGCGCATGTACAGCGAGAAGTGGGCCAAGGTGCACTTCTGGTGGTCGATCGTGTTCGTCAACCTGCTGTTCTTCCCGCAGCACTTCCTCGGCCTGGCCGGCATGCCGCGCCGCATTCCCGATTACAGCGTGGCGTTTGCCGACTGGAACCTGATCAGCTCGATCGGTGCGTTCGGCATGTTCGTCACCCCGTTCATGATGGCCGCGATCCTGCTGTCCTCGCTGCGCAACGGCGAGAAGGCCGAAGCGCGTTCCTGGGAGGGTGCACGCGGCCTGGAATGGACGCTGCCGTCGCCGGCACCGGCGCACACCTTCACCACCCCGCCGACCATCCGCCCGGGGGATCTGGCGCATGACGACATCACGCATTGAGGTGGGGCATGCATAACGAGAGCCCGCTGCAGACCTGTAGAGCCGAGCCATGCTCGGCGGATGAGAAGCAGCCGACCAGCGGTCGGCTCTACCAGGGCGGAAGCATCGAGCAGCAGCGCCAGCGTGCGAAGCGCACGGCGGTGTGGGTCGGCGCCATCGCTGTGCTGGTCTACGTCGGCTTCATCCTCAGCGGGGTGATCGGCCGATGAGCGAGGCACCGGCCAGCACACCGTCACGCAGTGCGGGGCTGCCGCGCCTGATCGGCGTGGCGGTGGCGGTGTTCCTGCTGACGTTCTCGCTGGTGCCGCTGTACCGCATTGCCTGCGAGAAGGTGTTCGGCGTGCGCCTGGAACGCGGTCCCGGTGGCGAAGCCAGCGCAGGTGCCGCGGCCGGCAAGCGCACCGTGCGGGTGGAGTTCGATGGCGGCGTCAATTCGCGCCTGCCGTGGTCGTTCCATCCCGAGCAGCTGACCATGGACGTTGTGCCCGGCGAGCTCAACGAGGCGCTGTACTTCGCCCGCAACGACAGCGCAGCTGCCGTGGTCGGCAGCGCGGTGCCTTCGGTGGCACCGGCGCGTGCGTCGGGCTTCTTCAGCAAGACCGAGTGCTTCTGTTTCACCGCGCAGACGCTGCAGGCCGGCGAGAAGCGCGACATGCCGGTGCGCTTCATCGTCGATCCGGACCTGCCGCCGGAGATCAAGACGATCACCTTGTCCTACACCTTCTACCGCAACGACGCGCTTTCCGATCGGCTGGCCCCGGCCGCCACCTCGGACGGCGCGCACGCCGCACCCTGACCCGGATACCGACATGGCCCAGACACCGACCGACGCCAACGTGTACTTCGTCCCGGCCCAGAGCAAATGGCCGTTCGTGGGTTCCATCGCCATGATGGTGACCATGGTGGGCGTGGCCAGCTGGCTCAACGATGCCAGCTGGGGACGCTGGACGTTCTACATCGGCATCGCGATGCTGGTGCTGACCCTGTTCTGGTGGTTCAGCGACGTGGTGCGCGAATCGCAGGCCGGCAACTACAACCACCAGGTCGACGGATCATTCCGGATGGGGATGATCTGGTTCATCTTCTCCGAGGTGATGTTCTTCGGCGCGTTCTTCGGCGCGCTGTTCTACACCCGCAACCTGGGCCTGTCGTGGCTCAGTGGCGAAGGCCGTGGGGTCATGACCAACGAGCTGCTCTGGCAGGGCTATTCCGCCGGATGGCCGACCAATGGCCCGGCGGCGATCGGTGGCGCGTTCCAGACCATCCCGGCCTGGGGCCTGCCACTGATCAATACGCTGATCCTGTTGACCTCCGGCGTGACCCTGACCATCGCCCACCACGCACTGAAGGCCGGCAACCGCCGCCAGCTGCTGATCTGGCTGGGCCTGACCGTGGTGCTCGGCCTGGGCTTCCTGACCCTGCAGGCAGAGGAGTACATCCATGCCTACAAGGAACTGAACCTGACGCTCGGCTCCGGCATCTACGGGTCGACGTTCTTCATGTTGACCGGCTTCCACGGCGCGCACGTGCTGCTGGGCACGATCATGCTGATCGTGATGTGGCTGCGTTCGGCCAAGGGACACTTCACCCGCGACAATCATTTCGGTTTCGAAGCCGCCGCGTGGTACTGGCACTTCGTCGACGTGGTGTGGCTGATGCTGTTCCTGTTCGTCTACGTGCTTTGATCAGGCGCGCATCGGTGGTCTCAGCCGCCGATGCCGTGTGGTTTGATCCAGCCCATGTAGATGCTCACGATCACCAGCAGGATCAACGCGACCGACACCGCGATGCGGCGCGTCAGTGCATTGACCGTGCGCTTGGTCTGCCCGCGGTCGACCAGCAGGTAGTACAGGCCGGCGCCCAGATTCCAGACGATGACGATCAGAAACGCGATTACCAGCAGGGTCTTCAGCGAATCACTCATGCGCGGCTCGAGGGCAGGGTGGATGTGCCTATCTGACCGCGTTTGCGCGGACTTGTCATGATGCGCCAGCACACGCGCGTGTTCGGATGGTTGCTGGCCGTGCTGGCGATGGCCGGATTCACCGCATTGGGGCTGTGGCAGCTGCAGCGCATGCATGCCAAACAGGCAATGTTGGATGCACAGGGTCCAGCCGTGGCACAGGCGTTGCCGCTGTCGGAGGCCCTGGCGGCGCCCGGCGCGTTGCACGGCGTGGCCGACCACGGTCGCTTCCTGCCCGGCGTGGTACTGCTGGACAACCAGATCCGGCATGGCCGCGCCGGCGTGAAGATCTATCGCCCCTTCCGCAGTGACGACGGCAGCGTGCTGCTGGTCGACCTCGGTTGGCGTGCGCTGCCGCCGGATCGCACGCTTCCGGAGGTGCCGTCGCCGCCTTCGCCGGTGGCCGTGCGCGGGCTGCTGGCACCGCCACCGTCGGCGGGACTGCTACTGGGCCCGGCGTTCTCTGCTACCGGTGAGGCCGGGCGCTGGCTGGCCAGCCGGTTGCCGGACGACGGCCTGGCGCGCGCGCTGGGGCTGCAGGCGCTACCCGACCGCGTGCTGAGGCTGGACCCGGCACTGCCCTTTGGCGACGAGCGCGATCTGGACCTGCTGCCGAACACGCTGCCGCCTCAGCGCCACCTGGGCTACGCCGTGCAGTGGTTCGGGCTGGCCCTGACCGTGCTGGTGGTGGCCGTGGTGCTGGAGCGGCGGCGGAGGCGCGTGATTACCCCGTAGTGCCGGGCGGGGGGCGGGCCCCCCCCCGGGTGACGGGCCGCCGCCCCCGGCCCGGCCCCCCCCCCGCGGGCCCCCCCCCCCCCCCACC
>NZ_JCACKF010000035.1:5544-21578 GCF_059505245.1 Stenotrophomonas sp. | reverse complement strand
GCGGGGGGGGTGGTGGGGGGGGGTTGGCGGTTGATTACCGCGTGGGGCGGGCGGCGGGCCGGCAACCCCCCGGTTTCCAAAATGCCGGCCAGCGGCCGGCACTACCGCGGGATCACACCGGCATCCCCTACCCAACCATGAGAAAATGCCCCGCATGAACACTGCTACGTCCCCGCAGGCGCGCGGTTCCGGCCGCCGGACCCTGGTGCTGCTGTTTGCCGTGTTCTTCGGGGCGATGGCACTGGCCGCCGTGCTGCGCTTCTCCGGCTGGCAGCCGACCGGGCACCGCAATGCCGGCCAGCTGCTGAAGCCGCCGGTGGACCTGCGCCAGCAGGCGCCGACCCTGGCCAGCGGCCAGTCCTACCCCTGGAACCCCGAGGCCCGTACCTGGCGCCTGCTGGTGGCCCCGGCCGGTGCCTGCGACGCGCAGTGCGTCACTTTGTCGCAGGGACTGGGCAAGGTGTGGCAGCTGTTCGGCCATAACGCCGATAATGTCGAGATCCTGTGGCTGGGTACGCCACCGGCGTCGATCGCCTCGCTGCCCGCGCTGCGGCCGCTGGCTCCGTCGCCAGCCCTGCGCGCGGCGTTGCCGGGCGTCGATGATCCGGCGGGACTGCCGGTCTACGTGATCGATCCGAACGGCTTCGTGATCATGCGCCATGCCCCGGGTTCCGACCTCGGTGGCCTGCGCAAGGACATGGCCACGTTGCTGAAACTGAAGTGAGTCCCGTTTGATGAGCCTTTCCGCGCGTCCGGCGCTGCACCGCAATTTCCACCGCCTGGCGTGGTTCGCCATGATCATGACCGCGAGCACGATCATGTTCGGCGCCTTCGTGCGCCTGTCCGATGCCGGCCTGAGCTGCCCGGACTGGCCGACCTGCTATGGCCAGGCCACCTGGCCGCAGCACGTGGAAGAGACCATCGGCCACCCGGCGGCGGAGATCCGCCCGCTGGAGACCCACAAGGCCTGGCGAGAACAGGTGCATCGCTTCCTGGCCGGCGCGCTGGGCATCGAGATCCTGACCCTGGCGCTGCTGGCCACGCGCAAGCGACGATTCGGAAGCACGGCGGTGGTGACCGCCTGCGTGCTGGTGGCCGCCGGCATACCGCTGTACATGATGGGCTGGCACGGCACCGCCAGTGCCCTGGCCTTGACCGGCGAGGCGATCCTGCTGATCGCCGCGCTGCGCTGGAGCAACATCGATCTCGCACGTGCGGCGCTGCTGACCTTGGCGGTGGTGATCTTCCAGGCCCTGCTGGGCATGTGGACGGTGACCCTGCTGCTCAAACCCATCGTGGTGATGGGCCATCTGCTGGGCGGCATGCTGATGTTCGGCCTGCTGGTGTGGATGGCCTGGCGCGCGACGCACATGCCGATCACCCTGGCTGAAGCGCCGAAGCTGAAGTGGCTGATGCGCATCGGCGTGGCGGTGCTGGTTACCCAGATCGCGCTGGGTGGTTGGGTCAGCGCCAACTACGCCGCACTCGCCTGCGGCGGTGGCAGCGCCTCGCTGGACAACTTCCCGCGCTGCGCCAACCAGTGGTGGCCGCAGCACAACTTCGTCGAAGGCTTCACCCTGTGGCGCGGCATCGGCGTGGATTACGAAGGCGGCGTGCTGGATGGCGCTTCGCGCATCGCCATCCAGATGGCGCACCGCCTGTTCGCGGTGGTGGTGGCCGTCTACCTGCTGTGGCTGGGCGTGCGCCTGTTCCGGTTGCCGAGCATGCGTGGCTGGGCCAGCGCGCTGATCGCGCTGCTGGTGCTGCAGGTCACCCTCGGCATCCTCAACGTGAAGCTGGCGCTGCCGCTGGAAGTGGCCGTGGCCCACAACGGCGTGGCCGTTGCCCTGTTGTTCGTACTGGTCAGCCTGCTGGCCCGCCTGCGTGCCCCGGACTGATTCCATGTTTTCCAATTACCGCCAGTACTGGGACCTGACCAAGCCCAAGGTCGTCGCCCTGATCGTCTTCACCGCCCTGGTCGGCATGGTCCTTGCCATCCCCGGCGTGCCGAGCTGGGAGCAGGTGCGCGCCGGCCTGCTCGGCTTCCTCGGCATCTGGCTGGCGGCCTCGGCCGCGGCCGCCATCAACCAGCTGCTGGACGCGCACATCGATGCGCAGATGGCGCGCACCTCGTGGCGCCCGCTGGTGGTGGGCAAGGTCAAGCCGTGGCAGGTGCTGGTGTTCGCCGGCGTGCTGATCGTGCTGTCGATGACCCTCCTGGTGCTGTGGGTGAACCTGATCACCGCGGTGCTGACCTTCGCCTCGCTGATCGGCTACGCGGTGATCTACACCGTGTACCTCAAGCGTGCGACCTCGCAGAACATCGTCATCGGTGGCCTGGCCGGCGCGATGCCACCGATGCTGGGCTGGGCCGCGGTGACTGGCATGCAGGGTTCGTCGGACTGGGCGTACTCGTCGCTGCTGGTGCTGATCATCTTCATCTGGACTCCGCCGCACTTCTGGGCGCTGGCGATCTTCCGCCGCGAGGACTACGCGAAGGCGGAGATCCCGATGCTGCCGGTGACCCACGGCGTGGTGCATACCCGCAAGCAGATCATGGTGTATTCGGTGGTGCTGGCGCTGGTGTGCCTGCTGCCGTACCTGGTGGGCATGAGCGGTGCGTTCTACCTGGGCGGCGCGATCGTGCTCAACGCCGTGTTCCTCTGGTACGCCTGGCGCATGCTGAACCCGCCGGACGAGCTGTTCTCGATGAAGATGTTCTATTACTCCATCGTCTACCTGATGGCGCTGTTCGCCTTCCTGCTGGTGGACCACTGGATCCTGCCCTGGCTGTGACCTCGGGGTCGGATCCCCGAAGGGGCTCTGACCCCACCTGATCGCGCGGACATCCTCGCATGACGTGGATCACCTTGAACCGCCGTCTCGGCGTCGCCATTGCTGTTCCTGACCCCAGGGAAAGGAAGCAGCAGGGATGCATTCGTTCTTCCGTTGGACCACCGCGCTGATGCTGGCGCTGGGCATGGCCGTGACCGCGCATGCCGACGACACTACCGCGCAGATCCGCCAATACGCCGCTGGCCATCGCATGCTGGTGCTGGGCGAATTCCACGGCACACGCGAGACGCCACTGCTGGTGCGGCAGCTGGTGGACGACTACAGCCGCAATGGCGCGCCGGTCCTGCTGGCGCTGGAACTGCCACGTGCCGAGAATCCTGTGCTGCACGACTATCTGGAATCCGATGGCGGGGCCGCGGCGCGCCAGCACCTGCACGGCCGCGCGTTCTGGACCGTACGCGACGACCAGCACGATGGTCGCCGCAGCCGCGACATGCTGGCGATGATCGAAGGCCTGCGCGCGCTGAAGGCGCAGGGCCGCGCGATCGAGGTGGTTGGCTACGAGGTCAATCACAGTAACGGCGGCAGCCAGGCCCGCGATGACCGCATGGCCGCCGAACTACGGCGCCTGTACCAGCGCCTGCCCGATGGCGCACGGATGGTTGTGCTGACCGGCAATGTCCACGCCATGCTGCAGCGCCCCGCCGATGCTCCACCGGAAATGCAGACCCAGCCGATGGCATCGGTACTGCGCGACCTGGATATCTACAGCGTGCGGCTGGAAGCGTTGCGCGGCCACTTCTGGGGATGCATGGACCGCTGCAAGGCGCTGGCGCTGCTCGAACGGCCCGCGCGTGCGCCGGAGGTCAACACCCACGCCGGCCGCGAGTACGACCTGTGGGTGTGGATGCCGCAGCTGAGCGTGGGCACGCTGGTGGAGCCGTGAATCCACGCATGGCGTGGATCTGCTGTAGATCCACGCCACGCGTGGATGGATTTCCGGGTCAGGGCTTGCGCCGCGCATACCGCTGCGCGATCACACCGCAGACGATCAGCTGGATCTGGTGGTAGATCATCACCGGCAGCACGATGGCGCCCAGGCTGCCGCCGGCGAACAGCACCTTGGCGATCGGCACGCCGGTGGCCAGGCTCTTCTTCGAGCCGCAGAACACGATGGCGATCTCGTCCTCGCGGTTGAAGCGCAGGCGACGGGCGATGAAGGTGATCAGCGGCATGGCGATGCCCAGCAGCACGGCGGCCACCACCGCCACAGCCAGCAGCGACAGCAGCGGGGTCTTGCTCCACAGGCCTTCGGTGACGGCTTCGCCGAACGCCGAGTACACCACCAGCAGGATGGTGGCCTGGTCGGTGTAGCGCAGCAGCGCGCGCTGGCGTTCCACCCAGCCGGCAATCCACGGCCGCAGCAGGTGGCCAGCCACGAACGGCACCAGCAGCTGCAGCATGATGCCGCCGATCGCATGCAGCGGATCATGGATGCCGCCCGAGGTGCCGGCCAGCGCGGTCAGCAGCAGCGGGGTCAGGAACACGCCGAGGATGCTCGACAGCGAGGCGCTGCACACCGCTGCGGGCACGTTGCCATGCGCCATCGAAGTGAACGCGATGGACGACTGCACGGTGGAGGGCAGGGTGCACAGGAACAGCACGCCCAGGTACAGCTCCGGGGTCAGCAGCCAGCCCGACAGTGGCTTGAACATCAGCCCCAGCAGCGGGAACAGGATGAAGGTGCAGGCCAGGATGGTCAGGTGCAGCCGCCAGTGCAGCATGCCGCCGATGATCGACTCGCGCGGCAGGCGCGCGCCATGCAGGAAGAACAGCGCGGCGATGGCGACGGTGGTGACATCGTCGAGGACGATGGCGGCGGCGCCCTTCATCGGCAGCAGCGAGGCCAGGCCGACGGTGCACAGCAGGGCGAGGGTGAAGTTGTCCGGTCGCAGGCGCGACCACCAGCGGGTCATGGTGGGCAGGGTCCTTGGTGCGGAGGGTTCAGGGCGAGGTGACCGGCGTTGCCAGGCGTTGGCGGGTGGCGGCTTCCAGCGACTTCAGGCCAGCACGCTGGCCCAGCTGAAGGGCCTGTTCGGGGCTGGCATGTTCGTACCGTGCATTGACCAGGCCGAGCACGGCGCCGGCGCGGTTGCCGGACGCACAGTGCAGCAGCACCGGCCCTTGGCTCTGCTGCAGGGCCAGGTGCACGGCGCGCACGTTGGCCGTATCCAGGCCATCGGCGCCGGCCACCGGAATGCGCACGTAGCGCAGGCCCAATGATTCGGCGACGCGGGTTTCATCGAAGCCCCGGTCCTCGCCGGGCTGGCGCAGGTCGATCACGGTGCGCACGCCCTGTGCAGCCAAGGCCTGCAGCTGTGCGGCGCTGGGCTGGCCGCCGGCATACAGGCCGGGGCGGACTTCGTTGAGGGGCGCGTCTTCGGCCAGGGCCGTCAGTGGCAGGCAGAGCGACAACAACAGCAGGCAGGTCAGGCGCAGCAGCATGGTCTTCTCCGTGAAAACGTTCTGCCGCTACAGGCGCAGTCCGGCGCGCGCCTTCAGCAGCTCGCGCAGTTCGTACTTGTCAGTATCGTCCAGGCCCTGCTGACGCTGCTTTGCCAACAACTCCTCCAGACGTTGCACCAGCAGCTGTTTCTCCAGCTGTGCCACTGCGTCGTGCAGTTCCTGGGTCCAGCTGGCCTCGGTGCCGGGCAGCGTCTGTGCGGCCAGGGTATGCAGCGAGGCCTGTTCCTCGCGCCCGTCGAAGTGTTCCAGCAGGGCGCCGGTACTGATGTCCGGGCGCTGTTCGACCAGCCCCAGCAGCTCCAGCAGCAGTTCCACGCCGGGCAGGCGCAGGCCCTGGAAGTGGTGCTTGCCGCCCAGCGTCAGCGCCAGCGACGGCTGCTGCAGCAGTACGGCGATCGCGCCGCGCACCAGGCTGCGCTTGGCCACGGGCTGGATCGTCCGCTGCGGCTGGCGTTGCGGCATCGGCGCGCGCGTGGCCTGGGCAGTACCGCCCAGGCCGGTCAGCTGCGCCAGCTGCTGCTTCATCAGGTCGCCAAAGGCGCCGTCGGGAATCTGCGCCAGCATCGGCTTGGCGCGTTCGGCCAGGCGTGCCTTGCCATCGAGCGTGCCCAGGTTGATCTCGCGGGTCAGTTCGTCGAAGAAGAACTGCGACAGCGGCGTAGCCTGCTTCAGGCGCTCGTTGAACGCTTCGGCGCCTTCCTTGCGCACGATGGTGTCCGGGTCTTCGCCATCGGGCAGGAACAGGAAGAAGGCCTGGCGGCCATCCTTCATGCGCGGCAGCACCGACTCCAGCGCCTTCCAGCCGGCGCGGCGGCCGGCGGCGTCGCCGTCGAAGCAGAAGAACACGTCCGGTGCATTGCGGAACAGCAGCTCGGCATGGTCCGGCGTGGTCGCGGTACCCAGCGTTGCCACCGCCTGGGTGACGCCGAACTGGAACAGCGAGACCACGTCCATGTAGCCCTCGACCACGATCAGCCGCTCGATCTTCTGGTTGGCCTGGCGCACCTGCCACAGGCCGTACAGTTCGCGGCCCTTGTGGAACAGCGCGGTCTCGGGCGAGTTGAGGTACTTGGGGCCGTCGTCCTTCTCGAACACGCGGCCGCCGAAGGCGATCACCCGGCCACGGCGGTCGAAGATCGGGAACATCACCCGGTCGCGGAACTTGTCGTAGACGTGGCCGCGGTCGTTCTTGGAGAACAGGCCGGCGCGGTCGAGCAGCTTCATGCGCCGCTCGTCCTTGCCCAGCGCGTCGCGCAGGCCGCTGTAGCCATCCGGCGCGTAGCCGATCTGGAAGCGCGCGCGGTTCTCTTCGTCCACGCCACGGCCATCCAGGTAGCTGCGGGCCTTCTCGCTGCCCTCCAGATTCTTCTGGAAGAACTTGGTCGCCGCGTCCAGCGCCGAGTACAGCTCGCGGCTGTCGTCCTGCTGCTGCGGGCTGCGCGGATTCTCGTTGCGCGGCACTTCCATGCCGGCACGCTTGGCCAGTTCATCCACCGCGTCGAGGAACTCGAGGCGGTCGTAGTTCATCAGGAAGCTGATCGCGGTGCCGTGCGCGCCACAGCCGAAGCAGTGATAGAACTGCTTGGTGGGCGAGACCGTGAACGACGCCGATCGCTCGTCATGGAACGGGCAGCGCGCGGCGTACTCCTTGCCCTGGCGCTTCAACGGCACGCGGCTGCCCACCACCTCGACGATATCGGTGCGGGCGAGCAGGTCGTCGATGAAAGCGTCGGGGATACGGGCCATGGGCAACAGGGCAGGGCGCGGTGCAGGACCACGCGACGGAACCGGGGGCGGTCGGCCTAGTTTACCCCCTGTCGGGCACCTGGCTGGCGGTTGCCGGATCAATGCCGGCTGCGGCCAGGTGATGACGCGCGCGCAGGCGCTCATCGATCACCGCCGTCATCAGGGCGCCAACGAAGAACACGACGGTGGCGTAGTAGATCCAGACCAGCGAGATCACCAGCGCACCCATCGAGCCGTAGGCACTGCCGGGGGCCACGGTGGCGATGTAGACGCCGATGCCGTAGCGGCCCAGTGCGAACAGTGCCGAGGTGATGACGCCGCCGATGAAGGCCTGGCGCCAGGCCACGCGGCGGTCGGGCAGGTAGTGGTACATGAAGGCGAAGCCGACTGCGTAAAGCAGCAGGCTCGTGACGTACCCCAGCGCGGGCAGGATCGAGGGCAGCTGGGCGAAGGCCACCTGCAGTACCGTGGTGGCCGTCATCGACAGGATCAGCAGGAAGCCCAGGGCCAGCACCACGCCGAACGAGAACACGCGCTTGCGCAGCCAGGCCTTGAGGCCTTCCAGGCGCTCGCCGCTGGTGCGGAAGATCAGGTTCAGTGCGTTCTGCAGTTGGGCGAACACGGCGGTGGCGCCGACGAACAGCAGCAGCGTGCTCCACACACCCGCCAGCGAGCCGACATCCGGCTGGTTGTCGGCGTTCTTCAGAACGGTTTCGGCCACGGTAGCCGCGCTGCTGCCGGCCACCGAGCTGATCTGGTCGATCAGCGCCTGCTGGGCCGGTGGGTACAGCGAGGCGGTCAGCCACAGCAGCAGCACCAGCAACGGTGCCATCGACAGCAGGGCGTAGAAGGAGACGGAAGCTGCCTGGGTCAGCACGTCGACGTCGATGAAGCGCTTGGCCACCGCCATCGGAAAGCTGTCCTGCAGGCGCTTGAGGTACTTGTGCAGGGACACGGGAACGTTGGGCTCGGGTTCAACCATGTGTGCGGTTGTAGCAGGCGACCGACGAAGGTGCGGTGAAGCGGGTGCATCAATGGGGTCAGAGCCCTTCCGCGCTGCGGAAGGGATCCGACCCCAGGTGCTGGATTACGCCAGCAGCTGCTTGACCAGCTTGGAGACCAGGCCCATGTCGGCCTGGCCGGCGAGCTTGGGCTTCAGCGCGCCCATCAGCTTGCCCATGTCGGCCGGGCCGGCGGCACCGGTCTCGGCGATGGCGGCCTGGATGGCGGCCACGATCTCGGCCTCGCCCATCTTGGCCGGCAGGTAGGCTTCGATGACCACGATCTCGGCGCGCTCGATCTCGGCCAGGTCTTCGCGGTTGGCGGCTTCGTACTGGCTGACCGAGTCCTTGCGCTGCTTGACCATCTTGTCGAGCACGGCGATCACGGCGGTGTCGTCCAGCTCGATGCGCTCGTCCACTTCGCGCTGCTTGATGGCAGCGTTGATCAGGCGGATCACGCCCAGCTTGTGCTTCTCGCCCGCCTTCATGGCGGCCTTCATGTCTTCGGTGAGCTGCTGCTTCATGCTCATGAGGAACCTCGTGGTGGTAGGTGGGGCGGGGCGGATGCCCGAACCCGGAAACGCAAAAAGCCGGCGACGCTCGCGCGTGCCGGCTTCGGCTCCATCGCGACAGGCAGGCCCGCCGCAATGAAGATGCGTCCGATCAGTACAGGCGCTGACGCTTGGTGACGTCGCGCGACGAGCGGCGCAGCTGACGCTTCACAGCAGCGGCGGCCTTGCGCTTGCGCTCCTGGGTCGGCTTTTCGTAGAACTCGCGCTTGCGGGTTTCGGCCAGCACACCGGCCTTTTCGCAAGTGCGCTTGAAGCGGCGAAGAGCAAACTCGAAGGGCTCGTTCTCGCGGACTTTGACGCTGGGCATGGAATCTCCGGGACACAGTAGAACCGGGTCACGCCCGGCGAGCCGCACATTATAGCGGCGAAACGACAAACTGCAAGCGGCCAACCCTGAATACGGGCCGGGGGTTCGAAAGCAGTGAGATCTGCACGTCCCCCGAGGGGGCGGCAGGGGCGTCATAATAGCAGGCATGCGAGTCCTTGGCATCGAATCTTCCTGTGATGAGACCGGCGTGGCGGTGTATGACACCGACCTGGCCGGCAGCGCGGCCCTGCGCGCCCATGCGGTCTACAGCCAGATCGCCCTGCACGCCGAATACGGTGGTGTGGTGCCCGAGCTGGCCAGCCGCGACCATGTCCGCAAGCTGCTGCCACTGGTACGCCAGACCCTGGCCGACGCCGGCCTGGGCGTGGGCGATATCGATGGCGTGGCCTACACCGCCGGTCCCGGCCTGGTCGGCGCGCTGCTGGTGGGCGCTGGCGTGGCGCGTTCGCTGGCCTGGGCGCTGGAGGTGCCGGCCGTGGGCGTACACCATATGGAAGGCCATCTGCTGGCCCCGCTGATGGAAGACGACCCGCCGGAAGCGCCGTTCGTGGCGCTGCTGGTGTCCGGTGGCCACACCCAGCTGGTGGCGGTGGACGCCATCGGCCAGTACCGCTTGCTGGGCGAGACCCTGGACGACGCGGCCGGCGAGGCCTTCGACAAGACCGCCAAGCTGATGGGCCTGCCGTACCCGGGCGGCCCGCAGCTGGCCAGGCTGGCCGAGCAGGGCACGCCGGGCGCGTACCGCTTCGCGCGGCCGATGACCGACCGCCCGGGGCTGGATTTCAGCTTCTCCGGCCTGAAGACCCAGGTCCTGATGGCCTGGCGCGACAGTGACCAGAGCGAGCAGACCCGCGCCGACATCGCCCGCGGCTTTGAGGACGCGGTGGTCGAGACCCTGTCGATCAAGTGCGAGCGCGCACTGGAAGCGGCCGGGACCAACGTGATCGTGGTGGCCGGCGGCGTCGGCGCCAACACGCGCCTGCGCGCCCGCCTGCAGCAGATGGCCGAGCGCCTCGGCGGCCGTGCCTGCTTCCCGCGGCCGGCACTGTGCACCGACAACGGCGCGATGATCGCCTTCGCCGGCGCGCTGCGCCTGCAGGCCGGCCAGCACAGCCCGCCGAAGGTGGATGTGACCCCGCGCTGGGACATGGCGACCCTGCCGGCGGTCTGAGCCGGCGGCGCCGGGCCATGCCCGGCGGACGCATTACCGATGCACTGCCAACGGCGACGCCGCCAGCACGGTTGTCGCCCGCTCATGGCGCTGCAGCCAGCCCAGCGTGTGTGGGCAGCGGGCATGGATCAGCCGCCCGATCGCGGCCAGGTCGGAGCCGATGTCACGTTCCAGGACCGGCTCGTGGTGGGCGATGCGGTTGCGCAGGTGGCGGATGCGTCCGATATCCGCATGGATGGCTTTCCTTACGGCACTGGGATGAGCAGAGGGAGCATGCTGCAGAACCCTGCTGAGTGCGGGTATCCAAAGCGTGGAGTCGAAGCGACAGGTGAAGAGCTGCTGCCAGAACACCATCGGCAGGTTGGCGACGATCCCGGGTGTATCGGTTACGCGGCTGGCAAGTTGTTCCAGTACCGTGCGCGGAGAAGTACTGGATGAGGTTGGCAGCCTCCGTCGGAAGGCACCATTCCAGGGCCAACGCGGGCCATGCTGCCTGGCGAGCACAGCTGCAGCGGCGTTGCGGGTGACCACTTCGCACAGATGGACCGGCATCATCAGTGCACTGCACATCCGCATGTTCCACAGGTACAGGGATTCGGCTGTGACGTCGGGGCTGCAGCTCGATGCGATTCTCTCGTAAGTAGACAGACGCTCCGCTGACAACGCGCGCCGCAGTACATCGTATGGAGCCATCGTCATGTGCGGTGGTGAAGGAGGAATCGATGTTCGCGAGAGTGGGCGGCGGCGACCATCAGGGAACGTCCTTGTCCGCGCGGCTGATTTTCTGCGTTTTGCCTCGGACGAATACCTGACCTGTCCTGTCGGATTTGGCCTTGACCGGCGATCTGGTCCTTGCCTAATCTGCGTGCCTGCGCCACCGGGACTCGCGGCTGGATTTCAGCTCCCCCCGGGGACAAACGGTAGTACCAAAGGGCCCCGCTAGCAGGGCCCTTTGTTTTTTCCGGGCCGCCCCACGCCGGTGGCCCACCGCCCGTTCCGGGCAGGCTCACCGCCGTGCCGTTACCATGGCCGCCTGTATTCGTGCCGGTAAGCGCAATGGACAAGGTTTTCATCGAAGGGCTGACGATCGACGCCCTGATCGGTATCTACGATTGGGAACGACGGATCCGCCAGGACCTGGTGTTCGACCTGGAAATGGGTTTCGACAACCGTCGCCCTGCAGCCACCGATGACATCGCCCACACCCTGAACTACAAGGCGGTGAGCAAGCGCCTGGAACAGTTCGTGCGCGAGTCGGAGTTCGGCCTGGTCGAGACCCTGGCCGAGCGCTGCGCGCAGATCGTGCTGGACGAATTCGACGTGAAGTGGCTGCGCCTGAAGCTGAGCAAGCCGGGCGCAGTGCGCGGCGCGCGCGCGGTGGGCGTGATCATCGAACGCACGCGGGACTGACCCGGTCGTGCCGGCCGTTGGCCGGCAACCCCGGTAGTGCCGGCCGCTGGCCGGCAACCTTGGCAACAACGAAACAGACAGGAGACAACCGATGGTGGACGCGGTGGTGGCGGTACAGTGGCTGGAACGGCTGCAGAACACACTGGAACCCTATCCCGGCGCCTACCTGGCGTTGATGATCTCGACGCTGCTGATCGCCGCTGGCCTGGCCAACTGGGTGACCAAGCGCATCCTGCTGCGCGGGCTGCGGCGGCTGCTGAGCCGCCTGCCGGGCGCTGATACCGGCCGCGGCAGCCACCTGATGCGGGTGATCTCGCGCCTGTCGAACGTGGTGCCCAGCCAGGTGATCGCCTCGGGCATCCGCATCGTGCCGGACCTGCCGCCGGGCCTGGTCAGCTTCATCATCGGCGCCTGCCAGGCGTGGGCGATCCTGACCGTGGTGCTGGCCATCTCGCATGCGCTGGATGCGGCCAACGATCTGTACGAGCGCCGCCCCGAGGCACGCAACAAGCCGATCAAGGGCTACCTGCAGGTCGCCAAGATCGTCCTCTTCGTGATCGCCGGCCTGTCGATCGTCGCTACCCTGGCGGGCGTCGACCTGCGCTATCTGGTCACCGGCCTGGGCGCGGCCACGGCGGTGCTGATGCTGATCTTCCAGGACACCATCCTGTCGCTGGTGGCCAGCGTGCAGATCAGTGGCGATGGCCGCGTGCGCATCGGCGACTGGATCGAGATGCCCAGCCAGAACGCCGACGGCGACGTCATCGACATCGCGCTGCACACCATCACCGTGCAGAACTTCGACAAGACCATCACCACCATCCCGACCAAGAAGCTGGTGACCGAGTCGTTCAAGAACTGGCGCGGCATGCAGGAGGCCGGCGGCCGCCGGATCAAGCGCGCGTTGTACCTGGACCAGCACAGCGTCGGCTTCCTGGACGAGGGTGACCTGGCCTTCCTCGGCGAGTTCGCGCTGCTGCGCGACTACCTGCGCGACAAGGAACAGGAACTGGGGCAGTGGAACGGGCGCCTGCGCGAGCAGGGCGTGGCCGAGGTCAACAGCCGCCGCGTGACCAACCTGGGTACGTTCCGGGCCTATGTGGAGCGCTACCTGCGCAGCCACCCGGGCATCCATACCGACATGACCCTGCTGGTACGGCAGCTGCAGCCGACCACCGAGGGCCTGCCGCTGGAGCTCTACTGCTTCACCCGCAGCACTGCCTGGGCCGAGTATGAGGCGGTGCAGTCGGACATCTTCGACCACCTGCTGGCGATCCTGCCGGCCTTCGGCCTGCGGGTGTTCCAGGCGTCCAGCGACGCCATGTTGATGGCCGGGCAGCGCCAGCTGGCCGGCTCGGAGTAAGCTGCGGTGCCCCCGGCGGGGCCATACGGACCCCGCTGGTGGCTGAAACTGAATGAAGAAACCTCTCGCCAAACGGCTCGGGATCGCTAGAATGCCGGGCTTGTAAACGTTTTCATCAAGGACTGCCGGTGGCCTCCGATCGCATCGAATCCCTCATTGCCCAGATGACCGTCGAGGAAAAGGTCGGCCAGCTGGGTGTCTTCGCGGACATGGTCCGCCCGTTCGCCCCGGACGTGAACCCGGAAGCCAACGTGCGCAATGCCGACCAGGTGCTGCAGCAGGTGCGCGAGGGCAAGGTCGGCTCGCTGTTCAATGGTGTGGGCGCCGAACTGGGCCGCCGCATCCAGCAGGTCGCCACCGAGGAGAGCCGCCTGGGCATCCCGGTGATCCTGGCGGCCGACGTCATCCACGGCATGCGCACCGTGTTCCCGATTCCGCTGGGCGAGGCCGCCAGCTTCGAGCCGGACCTGGCCGAGCGCACCGCGCGCGCCACTGCGATCGAAGCCACCGCCGCGGGCCTGCACTGGACCTATGCGCCGGCCGTGGACATCGCCCGCGACCAGCGCTGGGGCCGTGGCGCCGAAGGTGCCGGCGAGGACGTGGTGCTGGGCTGTGCCTTTGCCGCCGCCCGCGTGCGCGGCTTCCAGGGCAGCGACCTGCGTGCGGCCGATTCGCTGCTGGCCACGCCCAAGCACTTCGCCGCCTACGGCGCGGTGATGGCCGGCATGGAATACAACATGGTGGACATCTCGCCGCAGACCCTGCGCGACGTGCACCTGCCGCCGTTCAAGGCCGCCTTCGATGCCGGCGCGATCACCGTGATGTCCTCGTTCAATGACATCAATGGCGTGCCGGCCAGTGCCAATGCCGAACTGCTGACCGACATCCTTCGCGGCGAATGGAAGTTCCCGGGCGTGGTGATCTCCGACTATACCGCCGACATGGAACTGGTCGCGCACGGCTATGCCGCCGATGACCGCGATGCCACGGCCAAGGCGTTCACCGCCGGCCTGGACCTGAGCATGCAGAGTGGCTTCTATGCCGAGCACCTGCCCGGCCTGGTCGAGAGCGGCGAGGTGCCGATGGCGGTGCTGGATGAGGGCGTGCGCCGCATCCTGTGGCTGAAGGAGACCATCGGCCTGTTCGACGACCCGTACCGTTCGCTGGACCCGGCGCGCGAAGCGGATACCTCGCACATTGCCGCGCATGACGAACTGTCGCGCGATGCCGCGCGGCGTTCGATCGTGCTGCTGAACAACCGTGACAACGTGCTGCCGCTGCAGAAAACCGGGCAGAAGATCGCGCTGATCGGCCCGTTCGTGCAGGACCGCGAGAACATCGAAGGCTGCTGGACGCTGTTCGGCGACAAGCAGCGTTACGTGGACCTGGAAACCGGCGTGCGTGCCGCCATCGGCGACGAAGCGCTGCTGGAAATCGTGCCGGGCTGCGAACTGGAAGCCGCGATTCCGGGCGGCACGGAAGCCGCTGTGGCGGCCGCACTGCGTGCCGACGTGGTGGTGCTGGCGCTGGGCGAACCGCAGCGCTACAGCGGCGAAGCACAGTCGCGCGTGGAGATCACCCTGCCGCCGGCACAGCAGGCGCTGGCCGAGGCCGTGGCGATGACCGGCAAGCCGCTGGTGGTGCTGCTGCGCAATGGCCGCGCGCTGGCATTGCAGGGCGCAGTGCGCAATGCGCAGGCCGTGGCGGTGACCTGGTACCTGGGCACGCAGACCGGCCATGCCGTGGCCGATGTACTGTTCGGTGACTACAGCCCGTCCGGCCGCCTGCCGGTCAGCTTCCCGCAGGTGTCCGGCCAGCAGCCGTACTTCTACAACCACCCGCGCACCGGCCGTCCGGAACTGCCGACCATGTCGGAGTTCAAGGCGCGCTGGCGCGAGATTCCCAATGAACCGCTGTACCCGTTCGGCCATGGCATCGGCTACACCACCTTCGCCTACGGCGTGCCGCAGCTGAGCACGGCACAGCTCGGCTGGGACGACACCCTGACCATCACCACCGTGCTGACCAACACCGGCCGCGTGGCGGGCGAGGAAGTGGTGCAGCTGTACATCCACGATCGCGTGGCCAGCCGCGTGCGTCCGGTGCGTGAACTGAAGGACTTCCGCAAGGTGGCGTTGCAGCCGGGCGAGTCAGCCGAAGTGGTGTTCACCTTGACCCGCGAGCAACTGGCCTTCACCGGCCGCGACGGCGTGCTGCGTGCCGAGCCGGGCCAGTTCGACCTGTGGGTCTGTGCCTCGTCGGCCGCCGGCGAAGCGGTGCAGTTCGAGCTGCTGAAGGCCTGATCGAAAAAAAGGGGACGAAAAAAGGGGACGGAGGGGATTAAGTCGTTTGTGCACAAACGACTTAATCCCCTCCGTCCCCTTTTTTGTGGTCCTCACTGTGGCGGCGCTACCATCGGGCCTCCTGTTCGATGGAGTGCGCGCATGCGCCGGATGGCCTACCTGATTCCCGCCCTGCTGCTGGCGGCCTGTTCGCAGCCGGCGCCGCCGGCCGAGCCTGCAGCGGATGCGCCGCCGCCGATGGAGGCCAGTGCTGCTTCGACGCCTGCGGCTGAACCGGCGGCGCCGGCTGCCGAAGCCGCCGCTGCACCTGCCGCACCGGCAGCCGAGGTGTCCGCCGAGGATGCGCGTGCGCGCATCGAGTCGCTGCTCGGCGATGCCGCGCAGTTCGAAAAGGTCTTCAATGCGTTCAAGGCCGCCGTGGTCGGCGGTGATCGCGCTGCGGTGGTCGAGGAAGTGCGATTCCCCTTGAACATCAGCGGCGGAAAGAAGATCTCCGGCCCCGGAGAGTTCCAGCGCAACTACGAGAAGATCATCACGCCAGAGGTGGTCAAGGCGGTGTCCGAGCAGGACTTCGGCAAGGTGTTCGTCAACCAGCAGGGCGTGATGATCGGCAGCGGCCAGGTGTGGTTGAGCGGCCAGTGCCTGGACCAGGCCTGCACGAAGACCGAGGTGAAGGTCATCACCATCCAATGAATGCAGACGGCCCCGCGTGCGGGGCCGTTTGGCAAGGGTAGTGCCGGCCGCTGGCCGGCAACCTCACGGAAACCGGACAATACAGGGTGCCGGCCAGCGGCCGGCCCTAACTCAGGGCGTCGGCA
>NZ_JCACKF010000035.1:0-5534 GCF_059505245.1 Stenotrophomonas sp. | reverse complement strand
ACCCGGCCCGGGGTGGGGGGCGTTTTGCCACGGTTCGGCCGGCCCGGTGGCCGCCCACGCCTGTTTGCGGTTCGCACCCCGGGTGCCGGCCCCCGGCCGGCACTACCTCAGGTCTTCGGCATGAGCTTCAGCAGGCGCGCCTTGCTGCCGTCTTCCAGCAGCCACAGCGCGCCGTCCGGGCCCTGTTCCACTTCGCGGATGCGCTCGCCCATGTTGAAGCGCTCGGCTTCGCGCGCGCTGTCGCCATCGAAGGCCACGCGCACCAGCGAGGTGGACGACAGGCCACCGATGAAGCCGCTGCCCTTCCACTGCGGGAACAAGGCGCCGCTGTAGATCACGAAGCCGGCCGGCGAGATCACCGGCGTCCAGGTCACCTTCGGCGCGGCGAATTCCGGGCGCGTGTCGTGGTCGGGAATCGGCCGGCCGTCGTAATGGTCACCGTTGGAAACGATCGGGTAGCCGTAGTTGGCGCCACGCACGATCAGGTTCAGTTCGTCGCCGCCGGCCGGGCCCATCTCGTGCGCCCACAGCTTGCCGTTGGCATCGAAGGCCATGCCGAGGATGTTGCGGTGGCCCAGCGACCACACCTGTGCGGCCACCCCGCCCTGCGACGCGAACGGATTGTCGGCGGGCAGGCTGCCATCGTCGTTGAGGCGGATGATCTTGCCGAGGTTGCTGCCCATGTCCTGGGCCGGATCGAACTTCTGGCGCTCGCTGGAGCTGATCCACAGCTTGCCGTCCGGGCCGAAGGCGAGGCGATGCCCGTAGTGACCCTCACCGCTGACCTTGGGGCTCTGCCGCCAGATCACCTTCAGGTCCTTCAGCTGGCCACCGCCGTTGGCATCCAGTGCCAGCGTGGCCCGGGCCACCGCGGCACCGCGGGTATCCAGCGTGCCTTCCTCGGCATAGCTGACGTAAACGACATGATTCCGGGCGAAATCCGGGTGCAGGATGATGTCGCCGAAACCACCCTGGCCAGCATAGGCGACCTTCGGAACGCCGGTGATCTCGTGCTTCTGGCCGCTGGCCGGGTCCAGGTGCTGGAGCTTGCCGCGCTTTTCGGTGACCAGCAGGCTGCCGTCGGGCAGGAAGGTCATCGCCCAGGGCTGGTCGAAGCGGCTGACTTCGGTGGCGGTGAACGGGCGCTGGTCGGTGGCGGCAGAGGCCGCTGTGGCGGTCTGCGCACCGTTGGCGGCCGGATCGGCAGCATTGCAGGCGGAGGTGGCAAGGATCGGCACGAGGCCGAGGGCGAGCAGCAGGGGCGTGCGGGTCATGGGTATCTCCAGTGCGGGGATGCGGATGGCCGGGCTGTCCCTTGTATACCACCGGCGCCGTGAGCGTCGTGGCCCGAAGGTCCTGCGCCCCCTGTGCGAGCGCGGCGGGATCGTCTAGGGTGGGCACGCCCGGGCAAAGCGTGCCCGCCTGCCTGCCAAGGACCTGCAATGAACACTGCCATGCCCCACAAGCCGTCCACCGCCTTCATCGCCGCCTCCTGGGTGGCCCTGCTGCTGGGGGCGGCGGCGTACCTGATCGGCCTGTTCAACGCCACGATGGCGCTCAACGAGAAGGGCTACTATCTGACCCTGCTGCTGTTCGGCCTGTTCGCGGCGGTGTCGCTGCAGAAGAGCGTGCGCGACCGCGTCGAAGGCATTCCGGTGAGTGGCCTGTACTACGCGCTGTGCTGGTTCGCGCTGCTGTCGGCGCTGATGCTGCTGCTGGTCGGCCTGTGGAATGCCACGCTGGCGCCGAGTGAGAAGGGCTTCTATGGCATGGCGTATGCGCTGTCGCTGTTCGGCGCGGTGGCGGTGCAGAAGAACACCCGCGACCTGATCGCTGCCGGTGGGGGCGAGAGCAAGCGCAGCGCGATCGTGCCGCCGCTGCCGGAACAGGAGTGATCGATCCGGTGTAGAGCCGGGCCATGCTCGGCTCAGTCGAGCGTGGCTCGACGTTACAGACGTGGTGCGAGAGCCGAGCGTAGGCTCGGCTCTACAGAAGCATGGCGCTATCGCTTCAACAGCGGGTCCGCCAGGTGCGCTTCGTCCCAGCCACGACGCACCGCATTGCGTGCCTGCGCCCAGTCCAGGCGGCTGCGGCCGCGTTCGTTGGCCCAGCGTGATTCGAGCTCGGCCTCGACCTGTTCATAGGCGCGGATCATGTCCTGTGCACGCGCGGCGTGGCCGATGCGGTAGGCCGGCTCGTAGTCCTCGAAGAACAGCTGGTCGTCGTAGTACGGCTCGGCCGTGTAGCGCTCGCGCCAGTAGTTGCTGACCGCGTCGCGCGGCGTGCTGTCGTCCGGTACGCGGCCGGGGATCTGGTACTCGGTCATGGAAGGCTCCGTTGTGGACGAAGCCCGATCGTGCCTGTGTGGCGGTTAACGGCCCGGTCCGGCAGCGTGATCACCAGATCAATCCGCCGGGCATGGCCCGGCGCTATCGGTTATCCGGCATCGGTATCTTTTCGCGGCAGCGTGTAGATCACCGCGCCGATGGCGAATGCCACCAGCGCAGCAGCGATGTTCTGCCAGCTGGCACTGGCGAACAGCGCCAGGCACAGCAGCAGCGCCAGCACCGGAATCAACGGCCCACCGGGCAGCTTCAACGCGCCCGGGCGGTCGGCGTAGCGCTTGGCCAGTACCAGGACTGCTGCTGCAGTGCCGATGTAGGCGAACAGGCGCGTCGTCATCGACAGCAGGGCCAGCTGCACGAACGAACCGGACAGGGCCAGGCCGAGCGCGATCAGGCCCTGGCACAGGATCGACGCGGCCGGGGTGTGGAAGCGTGGATGCACCTGCGCCAGGATCTTCGGGCCGTAGCCATCGCGGGCCAGTGCGAACAGGAAGCGTGGGCCCATCATCATCGTGTTGCTGTTGGTGCCGAGGATGGAGATGGTGGCACCGACGGTCAGGATCAGCGCCAGGGTTTCGCCGCCGAAGCCGGCAGCGGCATCGGCCAGTGGCGTGGCCGAGCTGGACAGGCCGGCCAGCGTGCCCTGCGCCACCACCTGCACCGCGCCGTAGATGACGGTGACGGTGATGATCATGGTGATCAGGGCGAACGGAATATCGCGGCGCGGATTGCGGTACTCGCCGGCGGCGGCCGGGATGTTCTCGAAGCCCGCGTAGGCGTAAAGCAGCAGCAAGGCGGCTTCGCCCATGCGCTGCAGGTCATGCGGGTCCGGGCGTTGGCCGGAGAAGGCCAGCTGTGGGTCGATGTGGAACGCACCGATGGCCACGAACAGCAGCAGCGGCAGCATCTTGCCGATCACCAGCACCACGCCGGTACGCGCGGCCGAGCGCACGCCGATGATGTTGATGCCGGTGAGGAAGCCCAGCGATACCACGATCACCGCGATGCGGCCCAGGCCGGCATCGGCCCACGGCCAGAAACGCGCAACCGCGTCGGCCAGCGCGTTGCTGAGCGCAGCGGCCGAGCTGATGCGGGTCAGCCAGATCATCCAGCCGATCTCGAAACCGGCGAAGCGCCCGAACGCCTCGCGTGCATACAGGTAGCTGCCGCCGGGTTCATCGAAGTAGCTGGCGGCCTGCGCATAGCACAGCACCAGCAAGGCCACGACGATGCCGGCGGCGACCACGCCCCACAGGCTGAAGGGGCCGAGCAGGGCGACGGTGGCGGCCGGCAGCAGGTAGATGCCGCTGCCGATCACATCGTTGATCGACAGGCCGACGATCTGCCAGCGGCTGACCGCGCGTTGCAGCTGCGGTTCGTCCTGCGTGCTCAACGGGCGTCTCCGGCCAGCGCGGGCAGTTGCCACTGCGCCTGCAGGCGCTTGTACTCCGCGCGCGGCAGGAGCACGAAACGCGGCGCGTCCTGCGGCCGCAGCCAGTCCAGCAGTGCCTGCATGCGTTCCTGCGGCATGGCCGTGCAGCCGGCGGTGGCTTCGCCGGGCTGGCGCCACAGATGGGCGAAGATGCAGCTGCCCTTGCCGGGCTGGTTGTCCGGGTTGTGGGCGATGACGAAGCCTTCCCGGTAGCGCACGTCGCCCTTGTTGTGCAGGTCCAGCCGCATCGGCTCGGTGGAGCCCTTGACCGCTGCATTGCCGACCTTCTTTTCATCGACGATGCGGTTGTAGAACGGCGAACCGGGCACGTCCATGCAGTAGCTGCTGTCCAGCATCGGCTGGTAGGGCATGGCGGTGCCGCGGCGGGTGACGGCATAGCCGAACGCACTGCCGAGCGCGAATATGCCGGCCGGGCTGCGGCCATCGCCTTCCTGCTTCTGCGGGCCATCGGCCTGCGCCGGATGCAGGCCCAGGCCCCAGGCGCTGCCGGTGCGGCCAAGCGCCACCGGGAACGCCTGGCCATGCGGGTGCCAGCCCTGGCCGTCGCGCACATAGGCCTGCAGTTGCCCCTGGGTGCTGTCCCAGCCATCGCTGGTGACCACGATCAGCTGGCGCGCGCCATCCAGCGGCGCCGCGTGAATAGACACCGCCGCAGCAAGCAGCAGTGCGGTGGTGGCAAGGCGGACCAGCGATCTCATCAACATGCGCTCCGGTCAGGAATCCAGCAGGTGGTCGATCCGCTCCAGGTTCACCGCAAGCTGCTGCTGGCGATCCGGATTGGTGTGGCAGAGCAGCACGAACAGGAAATCGAGCAGGGCGTGCATGGCGCTACGGTACAGCAGCTGCGCGACCTGTGGCGTGCGGTCGTGGGCGCAGACCGCCAGTGCCGCATCCGCATGCGCGCGCAGCGGGTTGGCGGTGTGGCGGGTGATGGAAATCACCTTGCCACCCATGTCCTGGAACTGCCGCGACAACTGTGAAAGCTGGGGCAGGTTGCCGAACTCGGAGAACATCAGCAGCGCATCGCCGGGGCGTGCGGCCGAGAGGTTGGCCAGCATCAGGATCGGATCGGTATGCGGCACCACCAGCAGTCCGAGCAGCGACAGCCGCATGGCGAACTCGCGGGCATACAGGCCGTCGTCACCCAGGCCGTAGACGAACAGCTTTGGTGCGCCGTCGAGCAGCTGCACGATGCGCTCGATCTCCCCGCGTGGATTGGCCTGGCGTGTTTCCTCCTCGGCCTGCGCCTTGCTGCGGCGCAGGGCCTCGCCCAGGCGCAGGTAGTCATCGCCGCTGTCGGGTTCGTCGGGCGCCTGCTGCGGATCGGCACCGGCGCGGGCCACGTCCTGGCCGATGGAGTACTTCAGGTCCGGGTAGCCCTTGAAGCCAAGCTTCTGGCTGAACTTCACCACGCTGGACTGGCTGATGCCGAGCGCGCTGGCCAGCTGCTGGGACGAGTAGTCGCGCAGCAGGTGGGCGTTGTCGAGGATGAAGTCGGCGATGCGGCGCTCGATGGCCGACATCTGCCCACGCTCGGTGCGGATCTTCAGCAGGGGCGGCATGCGGGGTGTCCGGGGGTCTGCAAAGGCGTTGCGGTTGGCCGCATAAAGCGAATTATGGGGTGGGTCGGGGGGGGGGGGGGGGGCGGGGGGGGCGCCCGGGCGCGGGGGGGGGGGCGGGGGCCCGCCCCCCGGGGGGGGGCCCCCCCCCCCCCCCCCCCCCCCCCCCCAAGGCCC
>NZ_JCACKF010000034.1:0-42796 GCF_059505245.1 Stenotrophomonas sp. | reverse complement strand
CAGCTCGTCGGCGCCCGGGAGCAGAGCCACCGTGCGGGGAGCGCCGCGGGCGGGGGGGCGCGCCCGTCGGCGCCAGGGCAGGCCCCACCCCCCCCCCCGGTACGGATTTACGGCGTGTCCCGCCGCCCCTCCCTCTACGCTTCCACTTCGGAACAGGAACGCGCCGCTCTTCAATCCACCTACCCCGCTAGAATGGGCGCATGAAAGCCCTGCACTCCCTGTTCCTCGCCGCCGCCCTGGCGCCGGCCCTGCTGTCCGTCTCCGCCCCTGCCCATGCCTGGGGCGCGCAAGGCCACCGCCTTGTCGCCGAAGTCGCCGACGCCCGCCTCACCCCCGCCGCCCGCGCCGAAGTGGACCGCCTGCTGGCCACCGAACCGGACGCCACCCTGGCCAGCATCGCGCCCTGGGCCGACCAGCTGCGCGCCAAGGACCCGGGCCTGGGCCGTCGCTCGGCCGGCTGGCACTACGTCAACATTGCCGAAGACGACTGCCACTACGAAGCACCGAAGCACTGCAGGAACGGCAACTGCATCGTCGAAGCCCTCAAGGCGCAGAGCGCCATTCTGGGCGACCGCAGCCTGACTGACGGCGAGCGCCTGCAGGCGCTGAAGTTCGTCGTGCACCTGGTCGGCGACATCCACCAGCCGATGCACGCCGGCTACGCCCACGACAAGGGCGGCAATGATTTCCAGCTGCAGTTCGGCAACCGCGGTACCAACCTGCACTCGCTGTGGGACAGCGGCATGCTCAACACCCGCAAGCTGGACGATGCCGGCTACCTGCCGGTGCTGCAGAGCCAGCGCGTACCGAAGCTGGCACGCCAGTCCAACCCGCAGCGCGACCCGCAGGCCTGGGCCGAGGCCAGCTGCCGCATCTCCATGCAACCTGGCGTTTATCCGGCCTCGCGTAAAATCGGTGACGAGTACACCGAGCGCTACCGGCCGCTGGCCGAAGCGCAGCTGCGGCTGGCCGGTGAAAACCTGGCGCAGTTGCTGAACCGCGTGCTCGGCACGCGCTGAGGAGAGCTCCAATGCCGGTCCAGGTGCAGTCGTTCTTCCACCGTGACAGCAACACCTTCAGCTACCTGGTCAGCGACCCGGCCAGCGGCGAGGCGGCGCTGATCGATCCGGTCCTGGACTACGACCCGGACACCGACGCCAGCAGCGAATCACCGCTGCGCGCGGCATTGCAGGCCATCGAACAACAGGGCCTGCAGCTGCGCTGGCTGCTGGAGACGCATGCCCACGCCGACCATGTGTCGGCCGGGCGCCGACTCAAGCAGCACTTTCCGCAGGCCACGCTGGCCATCGGTGAAGGCATCCGCGCGGTGCAGGCGACGTTTGCGCCACGCTATGGCCTGCAGCTTCCGGGCGCCGATGAAATCTTCGACCACCTGTTCAGTGATGGCGAGACCTTCACTTTGGGCGAACTGCGCTGCCAGGTGATCGCCGTGCCCGGCCACACCAGCGACAGCATCGCCTACCTGATCGACGATGCGCTGTTCACTGGCGACTCGCTGTTCATGCCCGACGGCGGCACTGCCCGCTGCGACTTCCCCGGCGGTGATGCCGCACAGCTGTACCGCTCGATCCAGCGCCTGCTGGCCCTGCCGGATGCCACCCGCGTTTTCGTCTGCCACGACTACGGCCCGGGCGGCCGCGACTTCGCCAACGAAACCACCATCGGTGAACAGCGCGCGCACAACATCCACGTGCACGACGGCGTGGCCGAGGCGGAGTTCGTCAGCGTGCGCCAGGCCCGCGATGCGACGTTGGAAGAACCGAAGCTGATGCAGCCTGCGGTAAAGGCCAATATCCAGGGCGGGGCCTGACGTACGCCGGGCAGAGCCCGGCGCCATCGGTTTCCATCACGGACCGCGAGCGTTCATTTTCCCTGCATCCGCACCACGTGCCGGCCCTTCACGATCTCGAACGTGAAGGCGTACTGCAGGGTGACCGCTACCGGCTCGACGCGCTCGGCGCCCCGGCAGTCACCGCGGTCGGCAGGCACCTTGCCCGCCGCGAAGTGGCAGACCGCTGCGGACGAGTACTTCCACATCGCCACGGCTTCCTGGGCAGCCTGCAGCAGGGGCGCATTCTCGCCCGCAGCACCTGCCGCGCACTCCGGACGATCGGTCAATGGCACGCTTCGCTCCACGGCGCCATTGGCATCAACCACCACCTGCAGGCAGATCGTGGTCGGCGCCAGTTCCGCGCGCGGGTCACGATCGCCAACCTCCGGGTCTGGTGCCGCGTACAGCTGGGGCATCCGGTAGCCTTCGGTCGCACCCAGCGAATACACCTGCAGCTGTCCACCGCCGCTGCCCGCCTGCGGCTGCAGGCGCTGGTGGCCGACATTTTCGCTGCGGGTATCCACCGTGGTCAGGCGGTCCTGGCTCGCACACCCCACCAGCAGCGCTGCCGCCATGATCAGCGCAGCGGACTTCATTGGGTGTCCTCGGTGTTGTCCATGGCGAACGTGATCGGAATCTTCACCGCCGCTGCAACCGGCTTACCGTTCTTCATCGCCGGCCGATAGGTCCAGCTGCGTGCCGCAGCGATCGACACCGCATCGAACACGCCCGGATTGGTGGCACTGAGCACGCGGACATCGCTGGGACGCCCCTGCGCATCCACCTCCACGCGCAGGTTCACCACACCTACCTGGCGCTGCTCGAACGCGGATTTCGGATAGGACGGCGGTGGCATCCTGTCGATCTGGATCGGACGGTCCAGCCCAGCCTTGGCCGCATCTTCTTCCGCAGTCGCGTACGGCTCGACACCGATCCCCGGGCTCCCGGCCGCGCCGCCCTGGCTGGCCCATGCCACCGCGCCCATGCCCACACACAACCCGACCACCAGCACCTGCCCGGACACCCACGGCAATGCCTTCCGCTTGGACTGCTTCAACATGGCGATACGCTCCTTCAAAACGGGTTGGCTGCGCCAATGGCAGACCGCGGGCGCAACCGGGTGGACCAGCTGCGCCTTCAGCAGCGTGCTGGCGTAGAGGCCGCGCAGCGCCGGCTGCGGGGCCATGGTGCGGGCATCGCAGGCCAGTTCCTGGTCGCGCAGGAAGCGGCCCGCAGCCCACGGCAGAAGCGGGTGGAACCAGAACACCGCGCGCACCAGCAGCAGCGCACCGTTGGCCCAGTGATCGCCATGACGGTGATGGCTGCGCTCGTGCTGCAGGATCAAGCTCTGTTCCTGTGCGGTGAACTGCAGGTCGAAGTCGGGACCAACCACGATGCGTGGGCGCCACAGGCCAACCAGCGCGGGCAAGCCGGGATCGCCGCTGGCCTGCCAGCTGCCATCGGTGCGCGGCGTCAGTGGGCCCATGCGCCGTTCGAAACGATGTTGTGCGTGCAGGTCGCGCAACAGGCGGATGCCCGCGCCCAATGCCCACAGCGCGAACAACAGCCCGGCCCATGGCAGCGAGGGCCCGCTCAGGGCATCGAGGGCACCGGGCATCACTTTCAGCGGCAGCGTGGGTACCTGCTGCAACACCGCAACCTGTGGCAATGGCAGCGTCAGGGCCACCAGCAGCAGCGGCAGCAGCCACCAGCTGCGGTAGGCCAGCCCAGCGCCCCCCAACCGCACCAGCAGCGGTCGCAGCACCGCCAGCAGGACCACACCCACGGCCAGCCACAAGCTGGCCCGCCACAGTCCGTCGAGCAGCTCAGTCATGGTCCAGCTCCTGGATCAGCTTCTTCAGTTCGGCGATGTCCTGCGCGCTCAGCTGGCCGCGTTCGCTGAAGTGCGCGACCAGCGGCGCCACGCGCCCTTCGAAGACACGGCCGATGAAGTCCTGGCTCTGCGCCTCCACCCACGCCTGTCGCTGCAGCAGCGGCCGGTACAGGTAACGCCGTCCATCGCGCTCGGCAGTGATCGCGCCCTTGGTCAGCAGGCGGTTGAGCAGGGTCTTGATGGTCGGCTCGGCCCAGTCGCGATGGGCCAGCGCGGCCACCACGTCATCGGCACTACGCGGTGCCTGCTGCCACAGCACCTCCATCACGACGGCTTCGGCTTCGCTGATCGGGGTCATGGTTTACATCCGTAATCGACGGATTGATTACGCGCGTAATCGAACTGCCTGTCAAGCCCCTCGACTCCGGGTTCATCCCGGCTGCGCCAGCATCGATTCCTCCCGCCCCAGGCATCGGATGAAAGCGCTGCCCAAGAAGGATTTCCCGGTCGAGCAGGCCCGCCGCTTCCTCGAACCTGGCCCGATCGTGCTGGTCAGCACCGCTTGGCGCGGCCAGCGCAACCTGATGACGATGGGCTGGCACATGGTGATGGGCTTCTCGCCTTCGCTGGTCGCCACCTACCTGTGGGACGCCAACCACAGCCATGCGCTGGCGCGTAGCAGCGGCGAGTGCGTGATCAACGTGCCCGGGGTGGAACTGCTCGATACCGTGGTGGATATCGGCAACTGCAGCGGCCGCGAGGTCGACAAGTTCGCCCGTTTCGAGCTCGATGCGCTGCCCGCGCGCGAGGTCGGCGCGCCGCTGGTTGGCCAATGCCATTCGTGCTTCGAATGCCGGTTGTACGACGACAGCCAGGTGGCGTCGAGCAATCTGTTTGTCTGGGAAATCGTGCGCGCCCATGTTGCGCCCCGGCCGAAACTGCCGCGCACGGTGCATTACCGCGGCGATGGGCAGTTCATGGTGGCCGGCGCGGAAGTCTCGCGTCGACGGCGGTTCAAGCCCGACATGCTGTAATGCCCGCACTCCCCCGACGCAGGACCGCCGCGCATGACCGAACACCTCACCGACCTGGACGCCGCCGTCGACTGGTTGTTTGCGCGCGTGGACGGGCCGCTGCGGATCGGGGCACCGCTGGCACTGGGCAAGCCGCATCGGCTGCTCAATGCCCTCTACGCACGCGTCGAACATGATCCTTCGCGGCCGCTGCAGCTGTATACCGCGCTGTCGCTGAATCCGCCGAAGGCGCGGGGCAACGGCCTGGAGGCGCGCTTCCTGGCGCCGTTCGCGCAGCGCCATTTCGGCGACGACTTCCCGCGCCTGGCCTATGCCGATGCGATCGCACGCGACGCGTTGCCGGCACATGTGCAGGTGGAAGAGTTCTACATGCAATCCGGCGCCCTGCTCGGGTCGCGCCAGGCGCAGTCCAGCTATACCAGCCTGAACTACACCCACGCCGCCGACGCGGTGGCGCAGCGCGCGCCACAGGTGATCGTGCAGAAAGTGGCGATGCGCCCGAACGACCGCCGGCTTTCCCTGTCGTGCAACAACGACATCACCCAGGACACGCTGGACGCGATGACCGCACGTGGCCTGCCGCGTCCGCTGCTGATTGCCGAGATCGATCCCCAGTTGCCCTACCTGGGCGGCTCGGCCACGGTCGATGTCTCGTTCTTCGATCTGGTGATCACCCCACCGCCGCCGTACCCGGCGCTGTTCGGGCTGCCGCGGCAGCCGGTCGGCGATGTCGACTACGCCATCGGCCTGTACGCCAGCACGCTGGTGCGCGATGGCGGCACGCTGCAGATCGGCATCGGTACGCTGGCCGACGCGCTCAGCCATGCGCTGGTGCTGCGCCACACCGACAACGCGCGCTACCGCCGCGTGCTGCACGCGCTGGATCCGCAGCTGGCCAGCCACCCGCTGGTGCAGGAGATCGGCGGCGTGGACCCGTTCGAAGTGGGCCTGTACGGCTGCAGCGAGATGCTCAACGAGGGCTTCCGCAGGCTGGTGCAGACCGGGGTGATCAAGCGCAAGGTACACGATGACCTGGCGCTGATGCAGCGCATCGAGAACGGCAGCACGCTGTCGATCGACCACGCCACCCTGGCGGCCGAAGGTGAGTACCTGCACGGCGCGTTCTACCTGGGCTCGCCGGAATTCTACGAGTGGCTGCGCACGCTGCCGGAGGACGAGTGCCGTGCGATCGGCATGCGCCGCATCAGCGAGATCAACCAGCTGTACGGCGGCAACGAAACGCTGGAACGCCTGCAGCGCCGGCACGCGCGCTTCTTCAACTCCTGCATGATGGCCACCGCGCTGGGCGCGGCGGTGTCGGATGCGCTGGACGATGGACGCGTGGTGTCCGGCGTGGGCGGGCAGTACAACTTCGTGGCGATGGCACATGCCCTGCCGGAAGCCCGCAGCGTGCTGATGTTCCGCGCCGCGCGCGATGACAAGGGCCGGCGCGAATCCAACATCCGCTGGAACTACGGCCACACCACCATCCCGCGCCACCTGCGCGACATCTACCTCAACGAATACGGCATCGCCGATCTGCGTGGGCTGACCGACGAGGACTGCGTGCATGCGATGACCGCAATCACCGAGGCCCCGTTCCAGGGCGGCCTGCTGCAGCAGGCGCACGCCTCGCGCAAACTGCTGGCGGTCGCGCAACCGGATCCGCAGCGGCAGCAGCGCAATACGCCGCAGGCGCTGACAGCGGCGCTGGCCCCGTTCCGCGCCGATGGCAGCCTGCCGGACTATCCGCTGGGCAGTGACTTCAACGAGATCGAGCAGGTGCTGGTGAAAGCGCTGGCGTGGCTGAAGGCCAATACGCAGACCCGCGGCGACAAGCTGCGTACCGTCTGGGCAGCACTACGGCAACCGGCCGGCGACGGCGATGCGGTGTACCTGCAGCGCATGGGCCTGCAGGCACCGAAGGATTTCGCCGAACGCCTGGACGCGCGCCTGCTGCGGCTGGCACTGGCGCGCACCGCCTGAGAAAAGGGGACGGAGGGGATTAAGTCGTTTGTGCACAAACGACTTAATCCCCTCCGTCCCCTTTTCTCATCGATGCATGGCGCGAATCTACTGACCAATCCTTACTGCTTCCTCAAGATACAGGCGGGCAATCGGTGGATGCGCTCGATGCTCGACCTGCCACAGATCATATGCCGCCTGCATCGCCAGCCACATGCGGGCATTGCCCAGACCTGCAAGTTCAAGACGGTACGCGAGTTCCGCGGAGATACCGGCGTGCCCGTTGATGACGGTCGACAGCTGTCCGCGCGAATAGCCAAGATGCTGCGCCAACGCACTGATCGACATGCTGATCGCCGGCAGGATGTCTTCGCGCAGCGATTCTCCGGGATGCGGCGGATCATGCAACGGCATCGAGCAGCCTCTTAGTGGTAGTCAAGGTAATCGACCAGTTCAACGTCGAGCCCACGAAAGCGGAACACCAATCGCCAACTCGCCGAAACACTTACAGCCCAGTAGCCGCTATAGCTTCCGCGCAGGGGGTGCAGGCGATTTCCGGGAAGCCCCATGTCCCCAGGCAGCCGGGCCTGATCCAGCTGCAGAAGCAAACGCCGCAACCGAGCCACATGATCGGCACGGACTCCGGAAATGTCGCCCCGCTCATAGAGCGCCTTCAGGCCCTTGTGCCTGAAGCTGACGATCATGCAGCGCAAGTGTAAGGCATGACCTTACACCCCGCAAATCCACCGTGGTTTTCTGCGCCGCGCTTCTTATCCATGCCTACTTCTGAGGGTTCCTCGGCAGGTCCTTTTTTCGCAGAGAACGCAGGTCAGATGAAGAGGCCAACGCGACGCCGGGACCGCCGGGTGGAACATGCCGGACAAAGAAATAAGGACGGAGGGAATTAGGTCGCATGTGCACAAACGACTTAATCCCCTCCGTCCCCTTTTTTCCTGCGGCAAAGAAAAGGCCGGCGTGCGCCGGCCTTTCCTCATTACGTCGCGATGCTGCTTACAGCGCCTTGGCGGCTTCCACCACGTGGGCGGTGGTGATGCCGAAGTGCTTGTACAGCTGGTCGGCCGGGGCGGAGGCACCGAAGGTGTCGATACCGATCACGGCACCGTCCAGGCCGACGAACTGGCGCCAGAAACCGGTGACGCCGGCTTCCACGGCCACGCGCTTGCGCACCGCATTCGGCAGCACCGCTTCACGGTAGGCCGCATCCTGGCGCAGGAACACGTCGGTGGACGGCATCGAGACCACGCGGGTCTTGAGGCCGGCCGCGTCCAGCTGGGCCTTGGCTTCAGTGGCCAGCGAGACTTCCGAACCGGTGGCGATCAGGATCACGTCCGGGGTGCCGGCAGCATCGGCCAGCACGTAACCACCGCGCTCGATCTGGGCGATCTGCTCGGCGTTGCGCGGCTGGTGCGGCAGGTTCTGGCGGCTGAACACCAGGCAGCTCGGGCCGTCCTGGCGGGTGATCGCGGCCTTCCAGCTCACCGCCGACTCGACCGCATCGCACGGACGCCACACGTCGTTGTTCGGGATGTAGCGCAGCGAGGCCAGGTGCTCCACCGGCTGGTGGGTCGGGCCGTCTTCGCCCAGGCCGATCGAGTCGTGGGTGTACACGTGGATGGCGTGGGCCGGGATCAGGGCGCTCATGCGCACGCCATTGCGGGCGTAATCGCTGAACACCAGGAAGGTGGCGTCGAACGGAATGAAGCCACCGTGCAGGGCCAGGCCATTGGCAATCGCGGTCATGCCGAACTCGCGCACGCCGTAGTACACGTAGTTGGCGTTGGCGTCGTCGCTGGCGACCGATTTGCTGCCCTTCCAGAGGGTCAGGTTGGAATGCGCCAGGTCGGCCGAGCCGCCGACGATTTCCGGCAGCAGCGGGGCATAAGCTTCGATGGCCAGCTGCGAGGCCTTGCGCGAGGCGATCGTCGGGCCTTCAGCGGCCACCTGGGCGATGTAGGCATCGGCCTTGGCAACAAAGTCGGCCGGCAGCTCGCCGTGCGAACGGCGGGTCAGCTCGGACGCTTCAGCCGGGTACTGGCTGGCGTACTTGTCGAACAGCTGTTCCCACTCGGCCTGGCGCAGGGTGCCGGCGCCATTGGCGCGCCAGCCATCGTAGATCGCCTGCGGGATCTCGAACGGACCGTATTCCCAGCCCAGCTGCTTGCGGGTGGCTTCCAGCTCGTCCTTGCCCAGCGGTGCGCCGTGGCTGGATTCCTTGCCCGCCTTGTTCGGCGAACCAAAACCAATGGTGGTGCGGCAGCAGATCAGGGTCGGCTTGTCGCTCTGCGACAGCGCGGCCTCGATGCCGGCCTTGATGCTTTCCGGGTCGTGGCCATCGACGTCGCGGACCACGTTCCAGCCGTAGGCCTCGAAACGCTCCGGGGTGTTGTCGGTGAACCAGCCCTCGACGTTGCCGTCGATGGAGATGTGGTTGTTGTCCCAGAAGCAGACCAGCTTGTGCAGGCCCCAGGTGCCAGCCAGCGAGGCCGCTTCATGCGACACGCCTTCCATCAGGCAGCCATCGCCCATGAACACCCAGGTGCGGTGGTCGACCACTTCCAGCTCCGGGCGGTTGAAGCGCTGTGCCAGCAGCTTCTCGGCCAGAGCGAAGCCCACGGCGTTGGCGAAACCCTGGCCCAGCGGGCCCGTGGTGGTTTCCACGCCCGGGGTCTCGTGGCGTTCCGGGTGACCGGCGGTGTGGCTGCCCAGCTGGCGGAACAGCTTCAGCTGCTCGATCGGCAGGTCGTAACCGCTCAGGTGCAGCAGCGCGTACTGCAGCATCGAACCGTGGCCGTTGGACAGCACGAAACGGTCGCGGTTGAACCAGTGCGGATTGCTCGGGTTATGGCGGAGATAGTCGTTCCAGAGGACTTCGGCGATGTCGGCCATGCCCATGGGCATGCCGGGGTGGCCGGACTTTGCGGTTTCAACCGCATCGGCGGCAAGGAAGCGGATGGCGTTGGCCAACTGGCGACGGGTAGGCTGCGTCATGGTTCTGTCGGAATCGGGAGGCGGCCGCGGACGTGCGGGCGGCCTATTGTCCCATAGTCGCCGGGCGGGGGGTCAGTTCACATGGCCGGGTAGTGCCGGCCGCTGGCCGGCACGTCATGATCTCCGCCGGATTCCGCATGTGAAAGGGGCCGGAGCCCTTTCCCCTGCGGAAAGGAATCCGACCCCGATCAGGTCGCCAGCAGTGGCCCCGGACTCAGTCCTGCTGTGGGCCCAGCGCCGGGCCGTCGTGGGACTCGCCCTTGGCCACCAGCGTGGTCAGGGCCAGGTCGCCGGTCACGTTCAGCGCGGTACGGCACATGTCCAGGAAGTGATTCACGCCCAGGATCAGGCCGATGCCCAGCGGATTCACACCGACCATCGCGCAGATCATCGCCACCACCGGCAGCGATCCCGACGGCACGCCGGCGGTACCGATGCCACCGAGGATGCAGACCGCCATCACCATGATCTGCTGGCCGATGCTCAAGTCCACGCCGAAGAACTGGGCCAGGAAGATCACCGTCACGCCCTCGAACAGCGCGGTGCCGTTCTGGTTGGCGGTGGCACCCACGGTCAGCACGAAGCGCGACACGCGCTGCGGCAAGCCCATCTGGTCGGCCACGCGCAGCGCGGTCGGCAGGGTGGCATTGCTGGAGGCGGTGGAGAACGCCATCACCGTTGCTTCCTGGGTATCGCGGAAGAACGACAGCGGCGAGCGGCCGGACAGCCACACCGCGGTACCGTAGGTCACGATCATGTGCAGACCCAGCGCCAGCACCACCACGCCCACATAGGCACCCAGGCGGATGATCAGCTCGAAGCCGAACAGCGCGGCCAGGTTGAACATGAAGCAGGCCACCGCATAAGGGGCCAGGCGGATGACCAGGTTGATCAGGGTCATCGAGATTTCGAACACGCCTTCGATGGCGCGGCGCAGCGGGGCAACCTTTTCATTGTCGGTCAGCACCATGCCGATGCCGAACATCAGCGCGAAGAACATCAGCGACAGGATCGCGCCGTTGTCCGACGCGGCCTGCAGCACGTTGCTCGGCACGATCGACAGCAGCATGTCCATGCCCTTCGGCGTGCCGTGGATGCCAGCGACGATTTCCTTGCTGCGCTCGGCGTTCTCCGAGAGCATCAGTGCCGCAGTCTGCGGATCGACGCCCGCGCCCGGCTTGAGCAGGTTGACCAGCACCAGGCCGATGCCCACCGCGATGCCGGACAGCAGCACGGTGTAGGCCAGGGTCTTCCAGCCGATGCGGCCGAGGGCGCGGATGTCGCCCATCTCCGACACGCCCATGATCAGCGCCGAGAAGATCAGCGGCACGATCAGCATGAAGATCAGGTTGAGGAACAGGCCCGACGCCGGGGTGGTGACGTAGTCCATTACCCACTTGGCACCAGCCTGCAGACCATCGACGCTGCCGCCCAGGGCGTGCACGATCAGTCCCAGGACCAGGCCGATCGCAAAGCCGATGCCCATCTTCCAATGCAGGGGCAACTTCTTCTTGTCGGCAGCAGCTGCTGTCATACGCGGGTTTCCTCGAAAAATGAATGCACTCTAACAAAGCGCGCAAGCGGCGCCGGTTCAGGTTCGCCGCGGCGGATACAGCGGCGCCAGGTCAGTGTCGGCGGTGCCCGCAGCCGCCGACCAGTGCGGTCCGTCACGGAAGACCTCGCGCAGGCGCGTGCGCAGCGGCGCCAGATCCCCCTGCCCGCCCCACCGCGCCTGCTGCAGGTCCTGTAGCACTTGACGCTGGGCTGCATCCCCAAGCCGCGCGATGACCTGCTCGATGCGTTCCACACCAGCCATCGCGCACAGCTGTGCTTCCACCTGGTCGAAGCCCTCGCCATCCAGCGCGCGGCGCAGTTCTGCCAGGCCGGCACGCCCGCCCGCCGCAGTCGGCACAGAGGCCTTGCCCGCTACTGGCGCCACTGCGCGCGGGCGCCGACCTCGCTGCCAGCCCCACAGGAGAGTCAGCAGCCACAGCAACGCCAGGCCGATGGCCGCCGCCATCCACGGCCACGGACGCTCGGACAGGCCGCTGGCACGCGGATCGGTCGCGGCGATGCGGCTGTCCCGGCCATCGGCGCCCGGCAGCGCGGCATCGGTGTCGATCGGCGGCAATGGCGCCGGTGAGGCAGTGCCGGTGCCGGTGCCGGCCGCGACGGCCAGCGTCAGGTCCGGCAGCTTCGCCTCCTGCGCCTTGCCGTTACGCACATCCCACCAGGGCAGGCGCGGCCCCGGCACCACCAGCGAACCCGGCTGGCGCGGCACGATCGAATAGCGGCGGGTGATCTTCAGGCGCGGCGTGCTGCCGTTGAAGGTCTCTTCGTACTGTGCCGGTTCGGCGAACACCTGCGCATTGGTGCCGACATCCGGCACCGGCAGGTCGGTGAACTGCGCGCGCGTCGCGCCTTCGGCAACCGCTTCGACCACCACGTTGGCGGCCTCACCGGTGCGGGCACTGGTCGGCGCACTGGTGTAGCGCAGCTGCAGGCTCTGCAGTGGCAGCCACGGCTGCGGGGCCTGCGCCGGCTGGGCCTGCACCTGCAGCGTGCGGTCTGCGCCGGTGGCATTCATGCGGCCATCGCCACCGCCGAAGAAGTCGTCGAAGAAGCCACCCGCACTGCGCCCACTGAAACGGGCACCGGCCAGGCGCAACGCGCCGCTGCGCTCGGGGATCAGCAGGAAACGCCGTTCGACCACGTTGTAGCGGCGCCCGTTGACCTGGCGTGCATCGGTGCGGTCGTCGCCCACACGCTGCAACGACGCGCCCGCCGGGGTATCCAGCACCAGCTCGCCGGAGGCCAGCTGCGAGGCGAAGTACAGCCGCACCACCACGCCCACGCTCTGCTGCACATACGGCGTATCGTCATCGACAACGGTTTCGATGAAGGCCATCGCATTGCTGTCGGGCCCCGCCACGGCCGCCGCATCGACCTGCAGCGTCAGCGGTGCGGTGCGCACACTGCCCACCTGCAGGCCCGGTACCACCAGCGCACCACTACGTCGTGGTGTCAGCGCCACGCCATACAGGTTGCGCTGCTGCATGCTGCCATTGCTCCATTCCACCTGGCGGCTGCTGGTCTGCCCGCTCAGGTCGAAGTCGGTGCGCAATGGCGTGAAGTCAGGGGCGCCCTGGTCGCTCTCGACATTGAGCGTGACCGTGTCGCCCATCGCGATGCGGTCGCGGTCCAGCCACGCGCGCGGCTGCGCCCAGGCCAGAAGCGGCAGCCACAACAGCAGCGCCGCCAGTACCTGTCGAGGCCAGTGCCCGTGCATGTTGATCGACCGCGTCATCGCCCTTCCCTCTTCCTGCGTTCGTTTTCCAGCTGGAACTTGGCCCGCAGCAATGCGCCCGGATCATCCGGCACACGCCGCATCCATGCCTCCACCGCCTGTTGCTCCTCGCGCTGGCGCGGCGTGCGGCCCTCACCACCCGGCACTGGCTTGCCCCCCTTGCCGGCCTCACCCTCGCGTGCCTGCTGCATCGCCTGCTGCATGCGCTGGCGCTGCTGTTCATCGGCCTGCGCCTGCGCCTTGGCATCTTCCACCTGCGGTGGTGCCTGCTGGCCATCGCGGCCACGTTCGCCAGGCTGAGGCTCCGACTGCGCGTTGTTGTCACCCGCCTTGGGCTGGCCCTGCTGGCCCGACGGCGGCTGGCCCTGGCCGGGTTGCTGCTGGCCCTGCTTCGGCTGTCCCTGTGGGTTCTGTTGGCCCTGCGGGCCCTGCGGTTGCTTCTGCTGCCCGTTCTGCGGTGGCTTCTGTTGATCCTGGCCTTGGCCGCCCCCGGATGGCCTGCGCTTGCGTGCGGCATCGACCACGGCACGGTTGGCCACCGCATCGGCCATGCCCGGATGCAGCGCCAGCGCGCGGTCGTAGGCGGCAATTGCGTCGTCGTAGTTGCCTTCGCGTGCCAGCGTGTTGGCCAGGTTGTACCAACCGGCATCGCTGTCGATGCCTTCGAACTGTCTGCGTGCAGTGGCGAAGTCGCCCCTGCGGTAGGCCTGAACCCCCTCGGCCAGGCGTTGATGCTGCAGCTGGTCGCTGCGCTTCCACAGCGTGCCCTGCGCCGGCTGCGAGACAGGCGTCGCAGGGGCCTGCGCCTGCGCGTCATTCATCCATGGCAGCAGACCCACCGCGAGCACCGCGGCCAGCACCGCGCGACGGCGGAAGGCCAGCAATGCCAGCAGCATCACCGGCGGCAGCAACCAGAAGCCTTCGTCACGCCACTGCTTGCCTTCGCCCGGCCGCTGCGCCGCCGTGCCGTCGCGCGCGTCGAGTACACCGAGCGCACGCAGATCGCCGTCATCGGCAGAGATGCGCGCATAGCGGCCGCCACCGGCAGTGGCGACTGCACGCAGGCTGCCCTCATCCAGCGCGGCCTGGCGGATCTGCCCATTGCCATCGCGGTAGGCCGCACCGGCAGGCGTGCCCAGGCCCAGCACCGACACCTGCAGGCCCAGGCTGCGTGCCTGCGCCGCCGCCAGTGCAGCTTCGCTGTCCGCCTGATCGCTGACCAGCAGGATCTGCCCCTGCAACGCGCCGATCTGCCGCATCAAGCGTGTCGCCCAGTCGATGCCGCGGTCGGCACGCTGGCCATCACGCGGCATCACGTCCGGCGACAGCGCATCCAGATACAACGCAACATTGCTGCCGTCGTCGGTCAGCGGCGCCACGGTGTAGGCATCATCGGCATACACCACCAGCCCCACCTGCCCGCCCTGGCGCGCGCGCAGCAGTTCGCCCACTTTCGCCCGCGCCTGCAGCAGGCGCGACGGCGGAAGATCGGTTGCCGTGATCCGGCTGGACAGGTCCAGCACCACCAGCAGCGGTGCGCTGGCCTGGAACATCGGTTGTGCCTGCTGGCGCCAGCTCGGCCCGGCCATGGCCAGCGATGCCAGTGTCCAGCCCAGCAGCAGCGCCCATGGCAGGCGCACTCGCCGCTTCGCGCCCGCGGCCAGCAGATGTGGCAACAGGTGTGCGTCCACCGCCTGCCGCCACGCATCACTGCGTCGCTGCCGGTACATCGCGAGCGCGAGGATCAGGGGCAACGCCAGCAGCGCCCACAACCACTCCGGTCGCAGGAAGTGCAATGCGCTCCAATCGGGGAGATTCGAAGCAAACGCGATCATCGGCGACGCTCCGGCCACAGCCAGGCCAGCACGCCCAGCAGCAACGCCAGCCCCAACGGCCAGGCATAGCGTTCTTCGCGCGGACGCAGGCTCGGCCCCTTCGCGGCGACCGGCTCCAGGCGATCGAGCTCGGCGTAGATCCCGGCCAGCTGCGCGGTGTCACGCGCGCGGAAGAACTGGCCACCGGTCATGCTGGCGATCTTCTTCAGGGTGGCCTCATCGACCGGATCCTGGTCGGTGGAAATCGGGATACCAAACAGGCGCATGCTGCCATCGCCGCCGAATGCAACCGTGTGGATGCGCACGCCTTCGGCGCGCGCGACTTCCGCGGCGCGCAGCGGCTCCAGCACACCGGCGTTGCTGACACCATCGGTCAACAGGATCAGCACGCGCTGTCCCTCCGGCTGGCTGCGCAGGCGCTTCACTGCCAAGCCGATGGCATCACCGATGGCGGTCTCGCGCCCGGCCAGGCCGACCACGCTGTCGCGCAGCTGATCGCGCACGCTGGCCAGGTCTGCGGTAAGCGGCGTAAGCGTGTAGGCGCGATCACCGAAAATCAGCAGGCCGACGCGGTCGCCGGCACGACGATCCAGGAAGTCGGCCAGCACGGCCTTGGCCGCGGTGAGGCGATCGACCGCCTGGCCACCCAGCACCATGTCGCCCTCGCCCATGCTGCCGGACACATCCATCGCCAGCATCATCTGCCGCCCCTGCTGCGGCGGCGTGATGGCTTCGCCCAGCTGCTGCGGTCGCGCCAGTGCGACGCACAGTGCACACCAGCCCAGCCACAGCAGCAGCGTGCGCAACCACGACACGTCAACACGGCCGCCACCGGACAGCGCTTCCAGCTCGGCAGCCGCATAAGGCACACGCAGTGCGGCGCCTGGTTCTGCACGGCGCTTCCACCAATGCATCAGCAGCGGCAACGGCAGCGCCAGCAAAGCCAGCGGCCATGCCAGCTGCAGGTCCGGCCATGGCCAATAGGTCGTCCACAGGTTCATCGACGGCGCTCCAGCAGCATCGCCAGATAGCGTTCGCGGGCCCAGCTGCGCACAGCGGCCACGTCGTTGCTGTCGACGCGCGGGCGATAGGCCCCTTCGGCCAGCAGGCTGCGACGTGCAGCGGGCAGCGTGCCCTGCGGGTCCACACGCTGCCACCAGGCGTCATCGCGCAGCGATTCACTGCCCGGCACTGCATGACGCGCGGCACGGCGCAGCAGCCCTGCGATCGCCGCCAGTTCTGCTGCTGCGTCGGTGGTCGCTGCCAGCTCCTGGTCGAACAGCTGCAACCAGCGCTGGCGACGCCGGCGACGTCGCCACATCACCACGCCGATCACCAGCAGCACCAGCACGACCACCGCGCCGATCATCAGGTAGCCGGGGGCTGGCGGCCACCATGACGGTGCCGGCGGCAGCTGCACATCGCGCAACGGCAGTGCGGCGCTCATGCCGGCACCTCGGTCGGCGACGGCGCCAGCCAGGCGTCGCTGGGCGCATCGGAGGACAGCACCTGCACGTCGACGCGGCGCGCGCCGAGCTGGCGCCGCAGTTCCTGCAACGGTTCAACGAAATGCGCCCGCCAATGCGCCTGTACCTCGCTGCGGCGCAGGTCGAGACCGATGCGCTGCTGCGCGGCCTGGAACTGCAGTGCGGCCGACGGTGGCTGCAGCTCCAGCGGATCGACCAGCAGCACCAGGCTGAGGTCGTGATGCTGGGCCAGCGCGCTCCAGCGCGCCGGTGGAATGCGGATGGCCTGCTGCGGATCGGCCAGTACCAGCATGCGTGCCCCAGGGCGCAGCACGCGACCGGCATGATCCAGCGCGCGCTCCAGGCCCAGATCGTCAGCCGGCGGCTGTGCATACCAGCGGGTCAGCGCGTCGAGCACGCGCAATACGCCGCGCGGCCCACCTGCAGGCGCTATCGGCGCTTCGCGGTCGCTGCCACGCAGCGCGCCCACGCGGTCGCCACGGCGCTGCGCCGACCATGCCGCAACAGCACCGGCGCGTGCGGCCTGCACTGATTTGAAGCGCACGCGGGTGCCGAAGTACAGCGCCGGCGAGGTATCGGCCACGATCAGGCTGACCCGCTCGCGTTCGGCCTGGAACAGCTTGGTGTGGGCGCGGCCGGTGCGCGCGGTCACGCGCCAGTCGATGTGGCGCGCGTCGTCGCCAGCCACGTACTCGCGCGACTCGGCGTACTCCATGCCGCGGCCGCGCAGCGGGGACGGCGCCTGCCCCGCGTTGCCGGTGCGTCCACGTCGCGGCGGCGGTGGACGCTGCGCCAGCCGCCGTAGCGCGACCAGTTCGGCCAGCTGTGGGCGCAGCCCGTCACCTTCGAGCGCAGACGGTGCGTGTTCCAGGGATGGATCGGTCATGCGCAGGCTCAGGGTGCCGGCACCCGGGCCAGCAGCTCCTGCACCAGGCGCTCGCCGTCCCAGCCCTCGGCGGTGGCTTCATAGCTGGGCAGTACGCGATGGCGCAGCACGTCGGCGGCCACCGCACGCACGTCATCGGGGGTGACGAAGTCGCGGCCAGCCAGCCAGGCGCGCGCACGTGCGCAGCGTTCCAGTGCGATGGAGCCACGCGGGCTGGCACCCCAGGCGATGCGGCGGCCGAGGCCCGCGTCGTAGCGCGATGGATCGCGCGAGGCCAGCACCAGTTCGATCAGGTAACGCTCCAGCGCCGGCGCCATGTGCAGGTCCAGCACTTCGCGGCGGGCGTCGAACGCGTCCTGCATCGGCATCTTTTCGGGCGCCGGCGCGGCCTCGCCCAACGCGCCACGGGCGCGCTCGCGGGCCAGCCGCAGGATTTCCGATTCGGCCGCCTGGTCCGGGTAGCCGATGCGCACATGCATCAGGAAGCGGTCCAGCTGCGCTTCCGGCAGCGGGAAGGTGCCTTCCTGCTCGATCGGGTTCTGCGTGGCCATCACCAGGAACAGTGGCGGCAGCGCATAGGTATGGCGGCCAACGGTGACCTGGCGCTCGCCCATGGCTTCCAGCAGCGCCGACTGCACCTTGGCCGGCGCGCGATTGATCTCGTCGGCCAGCAGGATCGGGTGGAAGATCGGGCCGGGCACGAACTCGAAACGGCCTTCCTGCGGGCGCCAGATCTCAGTGCCGGTGAGGTCGGCCGGCAGCAGGTCGGGGGTGAACTGCACGCGGGCAAAGTCCGCTTCCAGGCGCGAGGCCAGTGCACGGATCGCCGTGGTCTTGGCCAGGCCCGGCGCGCCCTCCACCAGCAGGTGGCCGTCGGCCAGCAGCGCGATCAGCAGGCGTTCGACCAGTGCCGCCTGGCCGACGATCTCGGCCGACAACGCATCGCGCAGCTGGGTGAATGCCGCATGCAGGCGGGAGGTGGCCGGCGCGGGCGGCGGCGAGACAGTTTCGGGCATCGGCGGTGGCAGGTTCATGGGGGCCTTTGACCGGCGCAGGACGGCACGGGTTCCCGACATCATCGCAGGGTGCCTTGCGATTGGCATCAAGAACGGCTGAACAGCCGTCCACGCGAGGCGTGGATCTGCTTCGTGCATGCCGCCAGCCCAAACGAAAAAGGGCCGCACGAGGCGGCCCTTCTTCGAACACCTGAGTGCGTTGGCTCAGTTCTGCTTGGCCACGCGCAGCACCTTCGGGGTGACGAACACCAGCAGCTCGGCCTTGTCCTTGTTGCGGCCGCGCTTCTTGAACAGGTTGCCCAGGAACGGCACGTCGCCCAGGAACGGCACCTTGCTGATGCTGTTGCGATCGGTGAACTCGTAGACACCACCGATCACCACGGTCTGCCCATCCTCGACCAGCACCGCGGTGTTGACTTCGCGGCGGTTGATCGACGGCACGGTGCCGTAGCCTTCCAGCTGGATCAGCTGGTCGACTTCGTCCTTCTTCACCTGCATGTTGAGGAACACGCGGTTGTCGTTGGTGATGGTCGGGGTGACCTTCAGCTCCAGCACCACTTCCTTGAACTGCACGTTCGGCGTCGCCACGCCGCCAGCGGTACCACCGCTGATGGTGACGTAGCCGATCTCCTTGCCCTGCTTGATCATCGCTTCGCGCTGGTTGGTGGTGACCACGCGCGGGTTGGAGATCACCTCGCCTCGCGATTCCTGCTGCATGGCCGACAGCTCCACGTCCAGCAAGTAACCGGCATTGAGGATCGACAGCGCCAGCGAACCCGGATTGCTGGCGGCGGCGACCGGCAGGTTCCAGTTCAGGCCACGGGTGATCGCCGAGCCGGATTTCACCGGCGGCGGGCCGACCCGGCCACCGGCTTCCCAGTCACGCTCGGCCTTGGCATTGGCCAGGTCGGTCGCGACCTGCGACTTGCGGGTCTCGGCATTGGCATCCAGGCTGCCGCTGAAGTACACGTTGTCACGGCTGCCGCTGACACCGAACTTCGCGCCCAGCTCACGGGCGAAGGTATCGGTGGCGATGACGATGCGGCTTTCGATCAGCACCTGGTCGACCGGGCGGTCGATCACGTTGATCAGCTCGCGCATGCGCGCGATCTTCTTCGGAATGTCGCTGATCATCAGCGTGTTGGTGCGCTCGTCGGCCACGATGCGGCCGCGCGAGGACAGGAAGCCACTGTCTTCCTGCGAGGAACCACCACCACCGCCACCACTGCCACCACCGCCACTGCCGCCGATGCCCTTGGCCTCGGTCAGCGCTTTGAAGATCTGCGTGGCGCTGTGGTAGTTGATCTGGATGTAGTCGGTCTGCAGGTCTTCGCGGTTCTCGATGGCGATGCGCGCGTCTTCCTTCTCCTGCTCGAACTTGGCCAGTTCGGCCTGCGGCGCCACCCAGATCACGCTGCCGTCGCGACGCTTGTCCAGGCCCTTCGCGCGCAGGACGATGTCCAGCGCCTGGTCCCACGGCACATTGACCAGGCGCAGGGTCACATTGCCCTGCACCGAGTCGGACGCAACCACGTTCAGGTTGGACTCCTCGGCGATCAACTGCAGCACGGTGCGCACCGGCACGTCCTGGAAGTTGAAGGTCACCGGCTTGCCGGTGAAACCGCGCTGGCCGACGGCCTTGGCCGCCTGGGTGACGCTGCCGGCGGTGACCGCGCCAACGGCGGCCTGGGCCTGCCGCGGGCTGATCTCGACCACGTACTCGTTGCCGCTCTGGTAGGCCAGCGATTCCACTGCACCACCGGTGCTCAGCACCAGCTGGGTGCCGGCACCGGACGGCTTGGCGTCGATGCGCTGTACCGGCGTGGCGAAGTCGGTGACGTTCATCGGCTTCTGCAGGTTGGCCGGCAGTCGGGCATTGCCGACGTCGACCACAACGCTGTTGCCCTGCGTGCGCAGGTCAGGGATCGCGCCCTGCCCGTCGAACTGCACGATCAGGCGCCCGGCGCCGTCATCGCCACGCTTGAAATCGATCTTGGCCACCGACAGGCCTGCCGGCGCGGCGGCCGGTGCCACGGTGGCGCCCACCGGCTTTTCCGCCGGTGCGGCAGCCAGCGCCGGAGCACAGGCCAGCATCAGCGCGACTCCCAGCGCGCTGACACGGTTCAAGGTAGAGCGCCGGATGGGACGCAGCCCCTTGGCTTGGTGAAAGGTCATCGTGCTATCCCCAGTAAACGATCATTGATCTTCAAGCGAGAGCGTTGCCGGCCGTTCCAGCCAGCCACCCGCGCCATCCGGCACCAGTTCGATCAGCTCCACGCGGTCTTCGAAGACCGCCGTGACCCGCCCGTCGCTCTGCCCCAGGTAACCGCCCGGGCGCACCCGGTAGGTGACCTTGTCCGGCCCCATCACCAGCGCCACGGTGCCTGCACCGGTGCCGATGGTGCCGACCATGTCCAGCGCATCCAGCGGGAAGCCTTCCAACGGCTCCTTGCGCCGGTTCGGGTCCGGTCGCAATCCGCCGTTCCCCTGCTGCGGATTGGTCCAGGCATCGGTGAACGGATCGCGCATGCCCTGCGCGGAGTATTCAAAGGTCTCGAACTGCTGCATCACCGGCAGCGGTTCCAGCGGTTGCGCCGGTCGCGCACGCTCGCCTTCCACCCACTTCTCAAGGTTCGGTGCGTCGCCGGGCGTGCTGGTCACGCCACGGCCGCAACCGGCCAGCAGCAGCACAGCCAGCACCATCGCACCACGTACGGTCTGCGCGCGCATCACTTCTTGCCCTCCTTGCCAGCGTCGGCCGCCTGCTGCGCCTGCACTTCGGTCTCGTCGAGGTAGCGGTAGGTCTTGACCGTACCGGACAGTTCCAGTGCACCGCTGCGGACGTTGCCGCCGGTCTTTTCCTTGGGCTTGAGGTTGATGTCATGCATGGTCAGGATCACCACCCGCGGCAGCGAGGCCACGCCACTGACGAACGCGCCGAACTGGTGGTAACTGCCCACCATGCGCAGCTTGATCGGCTTTTCGGCGTAGAACTCCTTGATCTGCTCCTGCTCCGGCTCGAACAGCTCGTTGGTCAGGCCACTGGACAGCGCGGTCTGCGAGATGTCGATGATCAGGTCGGGCATTTCGGTCTTGCTCGGCAGCTGCCGCAGCATCTGCTGCAGCACCTGCTCCATCTGCGCCAGCTGCTGCTTCAGCGGCCCCAGGTTCACCGCGCGTTCCTGCTGCTTGGTGAACTCGGTGCGCAGCTCGACTTCCTTCGATTCCAGGCCGGCCAGTTCCTCGCGCTTGCCGCTGATCAGCAGCATCCACGCCACGAACATGATGACCAGCGCCAGCAACGAGCAGAAGACGATCTTGGCCTTCTGCGGCCAGTTGCCGATGTCGTTGAAATCCAGGTTCTTGATGTCGATCTTCTGGCTCATGCGCGGTCCCCCTGCAGCAGCGCATTGAAGGCCTGCGGCGGCTGCGCCAGGCGGCTGCCCTCAGGCTTCGGGGCAGGTGCCGGGGCCGGAGCGGCCGGTTGGTTCGGCTTGGCCGGAGCGGCCGACGGTGCAGCAGCCGGTGCGGCGGGAGCCGCTGCCGGCTGGCCCGCTGCCGGAGCCGCAGGCGTCGCGGCATCCGGACCTGCGGCCAACGGTGCCACCGGTGCCGGGGCAGCCGTCGCCACCGAGCCATCGGCGTTCAGGCCCGGCGTCGCCGAAACCTCTTCGCTCTGTGCCGGCAGTTTCACCTTGACCACGAACACGTAGGGCAGCGCCTTGATGTCGGCCAGCGGGCCGGTCTTGCCGTCCTTGTCCTTCTCCGGGTCGCGCGCTTCGATGATCGACAGCTCCGGGTTGGTCATCCAGCCGGAGGTCTCCAGGTTGCGCATGTAGGCCGAAACGCGGGCGTTGGACTGGGTGCGGCCTTCCAGCGTCAGCACATCACCCTCCTGCTTCAGCGCGGTCAGCACCACACCGTCGGGGATGGTGCGCACCAGCGCGTCGAACAGGTGGACCATCTGCGAGCGCTTGGCCTGCAGTTCCTCGATCACCTTCTTGCGGGCCAGCAGGCGTTCCTTCTGCGCGTCGAGGCGATCGATCTCCTTGTTCTGTTCCTTGACCTTCTCGATCTCGGCTTCCAGATAGGCATTGCGGTCCATCTGGCCGCTCACCTGACGGTCGTAGTAGAACCAGATCATCAGCGACAGCAGCAGGCCACCGACGGCGGCCATGCCCAGCATTGCGTAGAACTCGCGCTGGCGTTGCTTGCGCCGCTCGGCGCGCCAGGGCAATAGATTGATGCGTGCCATCAGTCAAAGCTCCTCAGCGCCAGACCGGTCGCGATCATCAGCGCGGGGGCATCCTGGGCCAACGCATGCGCGTTCACCTTCGGCCCCAGGGTCATCTGCGCCAGCGGGTTGGCGACCACGGTCGGCACGCCCAGCTGTTCCTCGACCATCTCCGGCAGGCCACCGAGCACGGCGCAGCCGCCGGCCAGCACGATGTGATCGACGCGGTTGAACTCGCTGCCTGCGTAGAAGAACTGCAGCAGGCGGCTGATCTGCTGGACCGTGGCTTCCTTGAACGGCTCCAGCACTTCCATCTCGTAGCTTTCCGGCAGGCCGCCCTGGCGCTTGGCCAGCCCGGCTTCCTCGTAGCTCAGCCCGTAGCGGCGCATGATCTCGTCGGTCAGCTGCTTGCCACCGAACACCTGCTCGCGGCTGTAGAGGCTGCGGCCGCCGCGCAGGACATTGAGGGTGGTCATGGTGGCGCCGATATCGACCAGCGCGACCACGCCGTCGATGGATACCGGCAGCTCGCTGGCGACCAGGGCGTAGGCGTTCTCGACCGCGAAGGCCTCCACGTCCATCACCTTGGCCTGCAGGCCACCGAGTTCCAGCGCGGACTGGCGCAGCTCGACATTCTCCGAACGCGACGCGGCCAGCAGCACCTGGACCATCTCCGGGTTGTTCGGGATCGACCCGATCACCTCGAAGTCCAGGTTCACTTCCTCGATCGGATACGGAATGTAGTTGACCGCTTCCAGCTCGATCTGGGCTTCCATGTCGTTTTCGTCGAGATCGGCCGGCATCGGGATCACCTTGGTGATCACCGCCGACCCTGCGACGGCGGCAGCGGCCAATTTGGCCTTGCTGCCTGAACGGTTCATCGCCCGGCGGATGGCCTCACCCACGGCCTCCACTTCAACGATGTTCTTCTCCACCACCGCATTCGGCGGAAGAGGTTCCACAGCGTAATGTTCCACGCGGAAACGATTGCCGCTGCGGGACAGCTGCAAAAGCTTTACCGCAGTCGAACTGATGTCGACGCCAACAAGCGGCGACTGACTTTTTGGGATGAGCCCCACGGTTTCTCCCCTGCCGACGGGCACTTGGACGCAAGAGCTGCGTCCGCGCATTAATAACGTATTCTTAGCAAATGGCAACCGCCCTGCTGTGAAATCCCTCACGGATTCACGATGCAGCCCCTGGCGATTCCCCTTGCGCTCCCCGGTGCCGACCCCAGCCGCCACCTTGCGTAATCTATACTCTGCGACCACGAAATTCGCAATCGGAATCTGAACCCGATGACTCGACTCCGCCGCTGGCTGCGCTGGATCTTCCTGATTGTCCTGGTCCTGGCGCTGATCGGCGCGGCCGCCGTGGGCGGTCTGTACTATGCCGTTTCCTCCAAGCTTCCCGACGTGCAGACCCTGCGCGACGTGGAAATGCAGGAGCCGATGTACGTCTATGCTGCCGATGGCAAGCTGATGGCGGTGTTCGGCGAGACCCGGCGTACCCCGATCACCATGAAGGACGTGCCGGAGAAGCTGAAGCAGGCCTTCCTGGCGACCGAGGACGCCCGCTTCTACGAGCACGGCGGCGTGGACTACATGGGCATCGGCCGGGCGGTCTGGCTGCTGGCCACCACCAGCGACAAGCGCGTGCCGGGTGGCTCCACCATCACCCAGCAGGTGGCCCGCCAGTTCTTCCTCAGCTCCGAGTACAGCTACACCCGCAAGCTGGCCGAGATCCTGCTGGCGCGCAAGATCGAGTCCGAGCTGAGCAAGGACGAGATCTTCGAGCTGTACCTGAACAAGAGTTTCTTCGGCAACCGCGCCTACGGCGTGGCCGCTGCCGCCGAGTTCTATTACGGCAAGAAACTGAACGAGCTGGACCTGGACGAGATGGCCTCGCTGGCCGGCATCCCCAAGTTCCCCTCGTCGGGCAACCCGATCTCCAACCCGGAGCGTGCCCGCCAGCGCCGCGACAACTACGTGCTGCAGCGCATGGCCGACCTGAAGTTCGTCAGCCAGGCCGAGGCCGACGCGGCCAAGGCCGTGCCGATGCACGCCACCGCGCATGAGCCGCCGGTGCAGGTCGATGCCCCGTACGTGGCCGAGCTGGTGCGCCAGGAGATGATCGCCCGCTTCGGCGGCGACGTGGTCAACAAGGGCTATCACGTCACCACTACCATCGACTCCACCCTGCAGACCGCCGCGAACCAGTCGGTGCGCGACGGCCTGCTGCTGTACGACCACCGCCACGGCTGGCACGGCGTGGAGAAACAGGTGCAGGTGGGTGCTGGCGAAGACGCCGCCGCCCTGGCCGAGCACCTGCGCGGCATGTACGGCCAGGCCGGCCTGCTGCCGGCGATCGTCGCCAGCACCGGCGCCGACGGCAGCGCCACCGTGGTGCTGGCCAACCGCAGCGAGATCGTGCTGCCGGCCGGTGCCGCCAAGTGGACCAACAAGACCCCGGGCAAGCTGGTGCAGCGCGGCGACATCGTGCGCGTGCGCGCCGGTGCCAAGGAGGGCGAGTGGCTGCTGGACCAGATCCCGCGCGGCCAGTCCGCGCTGGTCTCGCTGGATGCCCACAGCGGCGCGCTGAAGGCGCTGGTGGGTGGCTTCAGCTTCTCCGGCAACAAGTTCAACCGCGCCACCCAGGCCCGCCGCCAGCCGGGTTCGAGCTTCAAGCCGTTCGTCTACGCAGCTGCCTTCGACAAGGGCTACAACCCGGCCTCGATCGTGCTCGACGCCCCGGTCGTGTTCCGCGACCGCCGCGGCAAGACCTGGGCCCCGCAGAACGACGGCGGCGGTTTCCGCGGCCCGATGCGCCTGCGCGAAGCGCTGGTGCAGTCGCGCAACCTGGTCTCGGTGCGTCTGCTCGATGGCATGGGCGTGGACTACGCGCGCAAGTACATCAGCGAATTTGGTTTCGCCGAATCGGAACTGCCGCCGAACCTGTCGATGTCGCTGGGTACCGCCTCGCTCACCCCGCTGTCGGTGGCCCGTGGCTACGCCGTGTTCGCCAACGGCGGCTCGCGCGTGGACACCTGGCTGATCGACCAGGTCAATGACCGCGACGGCAACCTGGTGTTCAAGGAAAACCCGGCGCTGGCCTGCCGCGACTGCGCCGGCAGCAGTGACCAGCCGGTCAACCAGGTGGTGGACGGCTTCAACTTCGGCGCTCCGGCCCCGAAGGTGGACCCGGCTGCTGCCGCCAAGGCCGAAGCCAAGACCGAAACCCCGGCGGCTCCGGCCAACCCGGATGCCCGCACCGCCCCGCGCGCGATCGACGCCCGCACCGCCTACCAGCTGGTGTCGATGATGCGCGACGTGGTCCAGCGCGGTACCGGTGCCCAGGCCAAGGTACTCGGCCGCGAGGACGTAGGCGGCAAGACCGGCTCCACCAACGACCACCGCGATGCCTGGTTCTCCGGCTTCGGCGGCCCGTACGTGACCACCGTGTGGGTGGGCCGCGACGACTTCCGCTCGCTGGGCTACCGCGAATACGGTGGCAAGGCCGCCCTGCCGATCTGGATCGACTACATGCGCACCGCGCTGAAGGACACCCCGATCGCGCAGAACGACCCGCCCAGCGGCATGGTCCAGGCCACCCTCAACGGCGCGACCGAGTGGGTGAAGGTGGAAGACATGGACCGCCTGACCGACTACGACCTGAACCTCAATACGCCGCAGGCCGACGCCGCCGCGTTCGACATCTTCTGAGGAAGGGTCGGGTGGGTGCCAACCATGGGTTGATACCGATGCGGCTCTGGTAGAGGCCAACCTTGGTTGGCACCTACCAAAGCGTTGGTGGGTGCCAACCGTTGGTTGGTGCCGATGCTGCTCCGGTAGACGCCAACCTTGGTTGGCGGCCCGTGCCGACCAAGGTCGGCACCTACCAGAGCGGTTGCCTCCGCCATACCCACGCGGATGTCACATCCGTGCGCTAGTCTGTAGCCAGGTCGCAACAGGAGTCATCGCATGCATCGCGCCCGTCAGCATGCTGCCAGCCAGACCCGCGAGCGGCGCCATCGCCTCGCCCACGAAGCCGCCCGCCTGATGGCCGAAGGCGGCATCCGCGACTACCACCAGGCCAAGTTGAAGGCCGCCAGCCGGCTCGGCATCCACGACGATGCCTCCCTGCCCCGCAACACCGAGATCGAAGACGCCCTGCGCGAGTACCAGCGGCTGTTCTCCGGGCCCCAGCATGGCAACGAACTGCAGCGCCGCCGCGAAGCCGCCATGCGCGCACTGGAGTTCCTGCACGGCTTCGCCCCGCGCCTGGCTGGCCCGGTGCTGGAGGGCACCGCCGACGCCAACAGTCCCGTGCAGCTGCACCTGCACAGCGATGACCCGGAAGCCGTGCACCGCTTCCTGGACGAACACGGCATCCCCGCCGAATCGAGGACACGTCGCCTGCGCATGGATCGCGAGCGCAGCCTGGACGTGCCGGTGTGGGTGTTCAGTGCCGAAGAGCTGACCTTCGACCTGGCCGTGCTGCCCTATGACGCCCTGCGCCAGGCGCCGCTGTCACCGGTGGATGAGAAGCCGATGCGGCGCGCGTCGGTGGCGCAGTTGCGGCAAGTGCTGGCCGAGGCAGAGATCACCGCGTACGTCGGCGGGTGACGGTAGCTACGGTCTCTTGGTGGGTGCGGACCGTTGGTCCGCGCTCGCCTTTGGTAGGTGCGGACCGTTGGTCCGCACGGTCCTTCAGTCGTCCGGATACCTGACCGAAGAGCAGTCGAGCCTGGCTCAAGCCCGCCTACCGCAGCTCATGCGGCTCCTTGGCATCGCCGGTCAGCAGGCGTGCCAGCCACGGCGCACCCGCGCGCCGTGGGTACTCCACCATCATCCGGGCGTGCATGTCCTGCAGGTCAGCCAACAGCCAGGTCTGGTTGTAGACGTCGCCGAACGTGTCGGACCAGGCCGTCTGTATCCGCGCGCGCTCCCCCCCATTGAGGTTGGGCATCCTGTCCAGCGGCACCTCCAGCACCGGCGCCAGCGCCTCGTTGATGGCCGTGTTTTCCGCCTGGGCTGCGCGGAGCAGTGACAGCCGATGCTTCAGCTGCCAGCACGGGTACGGGAAGCAGCTGCCCGTGGCTTCGATGTACGACGCCATGTCGGCCAGCATGTGAGCTTTCAGCTGCCACACCATCGAACTGTCCAGCAGCTCCCGCACCCGCATCGTGCGCAGCGTACCGGCCCGGACTTCTTCCGGCGTGGTGAACGGCTCGCCGGGCGTGGTGCCGCCATGCTGCACCAGCACGATGCGATGGATCGCCTCGCCGGTGATGTTCTCCACGCGCAGCGCTGCCACCTCCGGGTGCACGCGCGGCGGCGGGACGCTCACCACCCGCCAGTGGTACCAGAGCACCAGCACCATGCCGGTCAGGCACAGCAGGGTGAACAGCACCCAGCTGTCCAGATTGCGGGTGTAGTAGAAGTACCGCGCCCGCCACAGATAGAACGTGCGGTAGCTGATGAACCGGCTTACCCATCGGTACATGGCCATCTCCTCGGCAAGGACCCCGGCGCGACGGGGTGAATTACGCGCGTCACGCCAGGGCTCCATGGCTTACCAGCCGATGCCCACACCGACGCCCATGCTGCGCTCACCGCTGTTGGTGAACGCCCCATTGAGGCTGAAGGTGGCTGAGCCCTTGTCGTTGAGCACGCGCTGGTAACCCACCGCCATGGCCGACTCGCCCTCGGCGTAGCCCACGCCCGCGCCAAGGCGGTTGTAGGTGGCCAGGCCGGCGGTGTTCATGGCCATGGCCGTCTGCGCGCTGCTCATTGCCGCCATGCGGTTGAAGCGCTTGTCCATCTTGTCCAGGCGGCGTTCGAAATTGCTGATCGCCCCATCGGTGTACTCGTTGGCGCGGGCCAGCATCTTCTCCAGATCGGCGGTGTCGACCTGCGGCGTGGGCGCGGGCGAATCGTCCTTCTTCGACTTCGGCTGCGGTGCAGGCGAAGCGCCCTCGCCTGCCGAAGCGACCTGCGGCGAACCGCTGGCTTCCGGGCTTGGCATGATCTCTTCGGTCGGCGCCGCCGATGCCTTGGCCATTGCACGCGCCTGCGGCTGGCCGTCCACGCGCTGCTCCAGGCCATCGATGCGACCGTTGAGCTGCTGCTGCGCGGCATGCAACTGGCCACCGTTGACCGCCTCGCGGCTGCCGGCGGCGATCAAGCCGTTGGCGACGTTGGAGATGACCATGCCGTTGGCACCCGCCAGGGTGAGCTGGGCGGTGCCGTCGCCGCGGATGGACGGAGATTCCTGGAACACCGAGCGGAGCTGGGTTTCCACGCGGTCGACACGGGAGCCGGTGGTGACTACGGCCGAGTCGAGCGTGGCGAGGGCTTCGTTGATGGTGTTCTGCTGCTGGCCCTGGACGTTGAAGCCAGGGATGGTGACGTTGCCGTTGGCGTCTATGTTGCCGCCGAGGGTGGACAGTGCGCCACGGAGCTGGCCGACGGTGGCGGCGTCGTTGGCGTTGCGGCCGTTGGCTACGTTGACGAGGCGGCGCTGGTATCTGCTATTTCCGAAGGATGCCGTGTCTGCCTCTGTGGCAACGGATCCCATGCCAATGGCGGCGGACCTGACCGCACCGACTTCTGTTCTAGTGACTGCGCCTAGCGCCACGCTATCAGAACCAGCCGCACGTGACCCTACACCGAGAGCGAATGCGCTATCTGCTCCCTCTTCGACCAAGGCCCCTCTCCCCAGAGCAACGGAATTCTTACCCAAAGCAATCGCAAAAGCGCCAACGGCTGTTCCCCCTTCACCGCCATGCTGAGGTGTGGCTTGCGCGGATTCACCAATCGCAACACCAAACGATCCAGCCTTGGCGTCCTCACTCAAATCGTCCCGACCGATTTTGAAGAATCGATGAGTCGATTCCACGCTCGCTATTCGCTCGTTGGTTACATACAGCTGACTGCCGTTAACTGCATCAGTACTGAAGGCAGATGAGATGTCCCCCGAATCAATCCCAGTCAGTCGCGATCCAGCGAAATCAATCGGCCCTCCTCGTTCATCATGTGCTTGCTGAAGAACATGCCTCACGCCTTTATCTGACATGCCCTTCATACGCTCGATCTCATCTCCGTTCCTAGCGATTTCCTGCTTGGCCGCGTACAGCTGACTACCAGTCACCGCATCACGACTCCCCGCATCAATACGCCCATCGGCGAGATTCGACAGAACCATGCCCTGCGCACCAGCCAGGTTCAATTGGCCGATTCCATTCTCATTGGTTGAAGGCGACTGTTGGAACGTTGCCCGCAGCTGGTTCTCGACACCATCGATGCGGCCGCCGGACCGGAGAACCGCGCCATCGAGTACATCCAAAGCATCGCCAACCGTATGTTGAACACCCCCCTGCACTCCATACGATGGTGAAACAATGTTGCCGTCTGGCCCCAGATCTGCGCCTCCGCCAAAAACGGTCACCGCATCACGTAGTTGAGCAACAGTGGTTGCATCGCTGGAGTTCACACCACGCCCTACGTTGACAACACGCCGCGTGAGATGAGAGTTGCCGACTGAAACGACATCTGAATCCTCAGCTATCGAACTGTTGCCCAATGCCACTGAATTCTCCGCTCCCGATTCAACCTGACTAAAAGAACCTAGAGCCGTTCCGCCTGCGGCATAGACATTCGAGCCGGTCCCAAGTGAAAATCCGTTCTGGGCCGCAGCGACAACGAGTGCGCCTCTGCCGAGGGCCACTGACCCCTGTCCACGGGCTCGTGCGAATGCACCAATTGCAGTAGCTCCGTCAGAATCAATTGCAGCTTCTGCAGAGTCACCAATGGCAACCCCTAACAAGCCCGCCTGCGCGAATTGACTTTCGCCATCAACACCAACTTGCACGAAACCCTTGGCAGTCTCGATTGCTGTCACTCGCTCATTGGTGCTAAACAACTGCCCACCATTCACCGCATCGGTACTGGCCGCCGAGCTCACATCTCCCGCCGCCACTCCCGATATGCGCGCACCTTCCATGTCCACAAGCAGGCGATCGGCACTGAACTTCACCACCCCATCCAGATCCGGATCAAAGTCGTCCACGTCCGTACGAAGCTGATCGATGTCGGCGCGGTTGGTCGCGACGCGCTGGTCCTGTGCCGCCAGGGTCTGGGTATGCGTTGCCAGCTGCTGGCCGTGCAGCACCAGTGACTGGCCCTGCGTGGAAACAGACTGGTTGGTGGCATGCAGCTGCTGTCCGGTCACGACATCGGTACTGGTACCGCTCAGCACGCCGTTGGCAACGTTGTTGACGCGCCGCTTCGCGCCGTCTTTGTTGGCCACATCCACCACGGAGCCAGCGTTGTCTGCGCCCAGGCGCACATTGCCCGTGGCCGATACCTGGCTGACCAGACCACTCAACGCTGTGGCCCTGCCCAGCGCGTTGTCTGCGGCGGTCTTGGCGCCGGTTGCCGCCGTCTGCGCGGCATTGGCCGCATTCTGCGCGGTGGTCACATTGGCATTGGTAGCGTTGAGCTGCTTGCCGGTCACGGCCTCGGTGCTGGACGTACTGAGCGCACCGTCAGCCAGATTGACCAGCTTGCGCTTGATGGCGCTGTTGCCAACGGAAATCTGATTGGCAGCGCTGGTCTGCGAACCATTGCCCAACGCCACCGAACCATTGTGCTGAGCCAGGGAGCGATCACCAATGGCCACGGCACTTTCGGCCGAGGCCCTGGCCAGATTGCCCATGGCCGTCGCGTAGAGGCCGCTTGCGTGGGTACCGCGCCCGAGTGCGGTGGAATGCCCGGCGCTGGCCTTGCTCTGATATCCGATCGCGGTCGCGTGAATCACATCCGCCGACGCCTCATGGCCAACGGCAATGGCACGATCACCTACCGCGCTGGCCTGCAACCCTGCCGCAACAGCACCGTTGCCGCTGCGTGACATTGCCCCCACCGACACGCCCCCATTGGCATTGGCAACACGGTTCCCGTCCTTGTCCACGCCAGACCTTGCGTCGTCACCCAGCGCGACGCTCTTGCCGTTGTAGCCCCTGGCGTTGCGTCCCACTGCGGTGCTGATGCCATAAGCATTGGACTCTGCAAGCGCACCGCCCCCCAACGCCAGCGCTTCTGCATTGAGTCGCCGGTTGACTGCATCAACACCGGCCTTTGCCTCAGCGGCCGTTGCCGCCGCGGTCGCCACCGATGCATTGGTCGTATGCAACTGGTTGCCGGTGATCGCGTCGGTACTGCCCGCCGCAATCACACCATCGGCGAGGTATTGGATCCTGCGCTTGTTGCTACTGTTACCCACCGACACCGTATTGGCGCTGGAGGTCACCGAGTTGGCGCCCAGTGCAACCGAATTTCCGTGCGTGACCGTTGCCCCGCGACCAAGCGCGGTCGTACCGCTGCTGCTTGTCTTGGCCTGATAGCCGATGGCAACGCCGTCATGCGTGGAACTGGCGCCCCCGCCCAAGGCGACGGCACCCGTCCAGCCGCTGGTGCCCGCGGAGGCGCCTGCACCGATGGCGATGCGGGAGATACCCGGGCCGGACGCTGTGCGTGCGCCCCCGCCCAACGCGATGGTATCGTCGCCATCAGCTGTTGAGCCAACGCCCATCGCTAGCGCACGGCTACCCACTGCCTGGGCAGCGTTGGCATTGGTCGCCGCAGTCCCCGTCGCCAGCAACTTCTGACTCTGGCTCACGCTGGCCAGCGCCTGCTGCGTAGCGTGCAGCTGCCTGCCGGTCACAACCTCGCTGCTGTTTGCGTCGACTGCACCGTCGGCAACGTATACGATTTTGCGCCGCATGCCGCCGTTACCGACCGACACCTGATTGTCGCCGTAGTCGTTGGAATCCGCCCCCAGCACGACGGAGTTGCGCCCGGCTGCGAGCGCGCCGCTCCCCAAGGCGACCGCGTTATGCGCATACGACTTCGCATCATTGCCCACCGCGACGCTGCCGAGCTCCCAGGCAACTGCCTTGTGCCCCAGCGCGGTCGCGTATTGCCCATTGGCATCGGCCCGATAGCCAAGTGCCACGCCGTAGCTGTTGGAGAAGGCCGATACACCGACCGCGACCGCCCTGTCACGGGCACCGGCGTACGAACCGAGCTGGACGAAATCGCTGTAGGCCAGCGGAAGCGCGTTCGCGCGGGAGAACGCTCGCCCGCTGGGAGCGGTGACGGCATCCTCGTGCACAAGCATGGCGCTTGTGTTGAACGGGCCAAAGGCAGCGTAGAGGGCATCTTCCGTCCACTCATCAGCGCCTGTTTCGAGATGGCCCGCAGTGGCTGCCATGACCGATGCCGGCAGCATGGCCAGCACCAGCGCCAGTCCGGGACCACGCGATGTGTGCCTGCGCGTGCCGCGCGCTGCCGCCAGTTCGCTTGCAACCACCCAGCATTGGCGGGCGGCGGACCAGAGTCGTCGATAGATCTTGTTCATGGGATTCTCCTTAACAAACGGAACAGAAGGAACCGCTGTGGCACCAAGCCACAGCGGCGAGATGCACTCAGAGCGCGACGTTGTGCACGTGCTCGCGATAGCCATCGCGGGTCAGCCGATAGCGCAGCTGCAGCGTGTGGCCCGGCTGCAGGGGAAATGGCAGTTCCAGCGCGCTGCCGGGGTACAGGCTGCGCGAGACGTCATGCGCGGTGCAGCGCGCGCCATCGCAGTCAGCGATGCTGGTGATGCCCACGCGTACCGTGCCGGTGTTGCGCAGCTGGTTTCCCTCCACCTGCACGTCCATCGTCGATTGCGCGGGCAGTACATTGACCAGCGCGCCCCATACCAGGCTGACGCCGACATTGGCCTGGGCCTTCTCACCCTCGCCTGCCGGGTCCGCACGTTCGGGGCCGCGCACGCCCTCGAAGTACACGCGGTATGCCGTTTCCTTTTCGACTGGCTGCAGCGGAATCACACGGATCAGCCGGTTGCCGCCACCGGCCAGGGCGAACTTTCCCGGCGTGATGGCGATGGCGGCCTCATTCGGCTCCACCTCAACCTCCTGTTCACCTGCCCCCGCCGGGTCGACGATGCGCTTGATCGATGCCTGCACGTACTGCGGTTGGGTGGACTGCGAGTAGATGCGTATCTGTGCGCCTTTCTTCGCGTCTACCGACGTACGCATGGGGTGCACGGTGAGATTGGCATGGGCAGGCAACGCCATCAGCAGTGACAGCGGCAGCAAGCAGCGGACTAGGGGTTTCATCGGGGACTCCATGTGGGGTTCAGGGCGTGACAGTGGGAACACGCAGTTCCACCTTGAGATCGCCGCTGTAGTAGCCGGGGCGCTTGGTGCTGACCGGCACGCGTGGTGTTTCCAGCGTCAATGGCGTAGGCACGCAGAACACCGGCTGCGTCATGCCGGGCAGCAACACCAGCCGCAGTCGTGCGCTGTCGATGCCATGCAGCAGCTGCTCCACACCATTGCGCATGGGCAAGGCGCTACCGTTGTGATCCAGGGTGACGGTGTAGTCCACGCGCTGGCTGGCATCACTGCCGCCATCGACGTGCCATACCGAGTAGCCCGAGGGCCCGGGAGGTTGCGCGCCGCTGTCACGCACGGTGACGCCGAGGTAGCTGCTCTGCGAGCCAAGCCCGTCGTACAGGCACATGTCGAGCTGGGTACGACCGCCGATGGTCTGCGCGATGGGGTCGTACTGCAGGTTCAGACCGAAGTGCGGGGTGACCTGATCGAAAAGCGGGAAGTAGATGGAGACCGCGTTGTGGTCGGTGATGGTGAAGTCGAATGTGAAAGTGTTGACCGCAACGATTAACGATGCGGGATCCGTCCTCAAGTTCAGGATCAACTTACCGCTCCAATTGCCAGCGACAAGTTGATCGAGTTCCTTCACGGGAAGCAGCAGCTCCACCGATGTTCCTATCGCTTTCTCACCTCCACATTCCTCCTGTCGTGAGGTCCAGACAGGTCTCTTCTCACTTAGCCAGAAATCGAGCCCGCATGCTCTCTCCCCCAACGCGCGACTCAGCGATGCCATGACGCGCACGTCTGTAGCAAGACCGCTACGCTTCTCCACTACTCGCAACAAGATTGGCATCGAACCGCTTGCCAAGCGTTCAGTTCCAACTACCGGGCACAGGCCCGTGCTCGAATTCGATTCCGATTCGCATGTCAGATGAATTCGACCGTATTGCAGACCCTCATCTCTGCTGTAACCAAGCACAGTCCTCGGCGCCCACAACTCGATATCTCCCGGCATCGCAGAGCGATCCCAGCTCATCACGATGTCGCGGTGTTCACTCGACGGATGCGTCTCCGGCGGCCTCTGCGCCTTCGCCCTCGGCACCAACAGCACCAGCCCACACAACACCGCCATCACCCACCACAACCGACGGCTCACTTCGCACCTCCCGCTGCTGCGGTCTGTGGCGTGGAGGCGATCAGCGCCTGCTCCTGCAGCAGCCGAGTCACTCGTGCCTGGTGGCGGATGTCGGCCGGCAGCTGGGCCACGGCCAGCGGCTCGCACTGCACGGCGCCTACCAGCATCACCACGCTGCGGCGCTCGCGCACCTGCAGCGGGCAGTGCAGCAACCGGTCGTCCTGCAGCAGGTACAGGGTCTTCTCGCGTCGTGGGAAGTCGGCCACGAAACCTCCATTGCTGCCGGTGCCGGGCACCGGCGCGTTGAGAATGCGGGCACCGCGCAGCGGTGCGCCGGCGATGTCCTGGGCGTTGCCGATGAAGGTGTAGGTCACTTCAATCGGCACCGGCATGCGCACCAGCCGGCCCGGTGGCAGGAACAACGGACGCGCGCCGCCCACACCGCTCACGCGCACGGCGGCGATGCTGTCCAGGGCGCTGGCGTCCTGCACTTCAGCGCGGTGTGACTGGTAGGCGGAAATCGGTAGCAGCCGGCGCTCGCCCAGCTTCAGTCGCTGTCGACGCAGCCCGCCCACCTGCAGCTCGGCGGCAACGCCGCTCAGGTCCAGGTCGTCGGTGTCATCCACCTGCACCGCCAGCCCCGCGTCGGCGCCAACGCCAGCGCCCCAGTACACGCCGCGCTTGCCGATGGCCAGGCCGGAACTGTGCGTGGCGCTGTATGCCACTTCGTTGCCACCCTGGTGCTGGTAGCGCGACACCGTGGCACCGGTCTGGCCGATGCGGTTCTGCAGCTGGGTACTCAGCGTGGCGCTGTAGCGCTCGTTGTTGTTGCCGCGCAGTTCGCCCGATACCTCGCGGTACTGATCCTCGTATTCCTGGCGCAGCGTCTGCCCGGCGCTGTAGTTGATGTCCGGCCGCGCATGCTGTGGTTGCCGCACGTCCACGCCATAGCGTCGCTGCGAACTGCCGCGGTCATCGTGCTGCAGGCGGTTGAGGCTGAAATTGAGGTAGACGCCGCGGTCACGTCCATCGCGCAGTCCACCGCCGCTGGTCTGCTGCCACACGCCGATGCGGCTGGAGACACTGAACTCGCCCCAGCGCTGGCTGCGGCTGTAGCTGGCCTGCCAGGTGCGGCTGAGCTGCGGCATGCGCGTGGGCTGTGGCATCCACGGCGGCAGCAGCGGGTCAAGCCCGGCCAGCGGATCATCATCCAGCCCCGGCCGCACGGTGCCTGCACGCCAGGTCTGGCGGCGCGTATAGGCCACGTAGGCGTTGCCGCCGGCCACCGGCAGCGCCATCGAGGCGCTGAGCGAATCGGCGCAGCCGAGCCGGTCGCGCGCGTCATCCTCGAACTGGCAGGCACGGCCGCGCATGCGCTGGTGGTACACATTCCACGAAGCACGGCGACGGTAGGAAAGCTGATGCTGCTGGCCACGGCTGCCATCGCTGCCGTGCATGCCACTGAAGGTAGCGCGGACTTCCTGGGTGGCAAACACATGGCGCAGGTACACCCGCAGTTCGCCGTAGCTGAAACCGCCCAGATCGGCGATGCCAGCGGTCATGGCCACGTTGCGCCCCATCGGCACGCGCAGGCCGCCCATGGCCGCCAGTTCGTCGTCGAAGCGGTCGCTGCGGCGCTCGTTGCGGCGGCCGCCCTGCAAGAACCACTGCACGCTGCTGTCGGTCCAGTCACCGCCCTTGTCGAACGGCGCGTCCTCGTTGCGTACCAGCACGCCGTCTTCGTAGATGCGCAGGCTGACGGTGTAGTTGCCCATGGGGAACCGGCGCGTATCGAGCTGGTTGATGCCTGCCTGCAGGTAGAAGGTCTGCAACAGGCGCTCGCCATCGAACGCATCCACACGCGCATCGCGCGCCAGCAGCACGGTGAGCGGCGTGGCCTGCACGGCGGCGGCGGAGTCCACGTAGGCCTGCGTGGTGCCCAGCCGCAGGCCCTGGAAGCGATCCATCGGCAGCATGCTGAAACTGAAGGTGCCGCCCTGCGGGCTGCTCAGGTTGCGGCGGTCCATGCGCCCGGCCTGCAGGTAGTGCTGCTGGCCCAGGTCATGGCGGTAGTAGGCGTTGTCGAGCTGGAAACGGCGGCTGGCAAGACCGCCGCGGTAGTGCTGCTGGCTGAAGGTCCAGTCGGCGGACAGGTGCCCGCGCTGGAACACGCCCAGTGCACCCATGCCCTGCGCGGCCAGCGCCTGGTAGCCGCGGCCACCGCTGACATTGAAGGTGTGCTGGTGCAGGAAGGCGTTCTCGGCATTGGCACTGACCTGGTGGTAGCGCTCGGCGGCCGGCTCGCCGGGGATCCATTGGCGGGCGACAAACAGGCGCACAGCGCCCTCGCCTTCGTCATACAGCGCGCGCACGGCAGTGGGCTCCTGGGGAGGATCGATGTACCCGCAACCGGCACTGGCACCGCCGTAACGGCATGCCAGATGACTGTTGCGCGGCAGCGGCTTCGACAACGCCGGCAGCAGCGCTGCCTGCGCTTCGGCGGACAGCTGCAATGCCTGCAGCGCCTCGGCCGGGGTTTCCAGCTGCACGTGTTCCAGGGTCACGCGCACCGGCACCAGCCCGGTCGAACGACCGAACAGACGGATCTCCAGTTGTTCGGTCTGGCCTTCGACCAGATCCTCGAAACCGGCGGGAACGCCGCGCGCCGCGACCAGGGGTGTGGCCAGCGACAGGGCGAGCGCGACCGCCAGCCGGGTGACGGCGGGTGCGGGAGCATTCATGGGGATTACCGGAAGCAGCCGGCCCGGCAAGCGGGCCGGCGCGGGTGCCTTACGGGCTGGTGGTCTTCTGCTGCATGGCGATGGTGACGATGCCTTCGTAGCGGCCACCGCGGGTGATCGGCGCCGGGCTGGTCTGCGCGATACGCAGCGCCATCGGGATCGACGCACCGGGCATGGCGCCATCGAACAGATCGGATGCAGTGAAATCCTGCGCCGCCACGGTCAGCGCCCTGCCGTTGAGGCTGACGGTCAGCGGCACCGGCGTACCGCCACCATCGGTGTTGAGCAGCTGCGGGGTGCTGCCAACACGCACTTCGATGTCCTTGCTTTCATCGTTGGAGTAGATGCGCACCTGCTGCGACCAGGGCACCAGGCCACTGACCGGGTTGTGGACCATGTTGACCACCGAATCCAGCGCCATGCCATCGGCCTTGAGCAGGGCCAGGGTCGGATCGACGTTGGCCCAGACCTTGATGTCGGCGTCAAATGCATTGGCGGACAGCGAAACGGTAGCCAGCGCTGCAGCGAGCGCGGCCTTCTTCAGGATGGAGTTCATGGTGTCTCTCTCGGACGGTGGGATATGAGGCCTCCAGTGCGGAGGCATCACCCGCCTGCGTGGGGGCGGGCGACGGAGAGAATGGTAGGCAGCGCCCTACCCTGCGGCCATTCAAGCTTTCCTAAATAGATGCGTGTTAAGGAGATTCCTTGAAGGCGTTCAATGTTTGAGGGCTATGCAATTGTCCTCACCAGTCCTTTGCAACAACCCTCATTGCACTGACGCCAAAATGCATCAGGCCGCCTTTCGGCGGCCTGATGCGATGAACGGTGCGGTGCCTAGAAGAAGATCGCGTACAGGATCAACAGCGGAATCGGCACACCCAGGAACCAGAGCAGAAGCGTTTTCATGGCAGGTCTCCTTGCATCAGATGGGGTTACAGGTCGCGGCGACGGCCGCCCCAGGTGGCGCTGAGGCTGGCGAAGAACGCGCCGATCAGCAGGGTGATGAACAGCCACAGTGCGGCATAGGCCGTGGCCTTGCGCGCATCGTCGGCAGCTTGCTTGGCGGTGTTCTTGGCCTTTTCCAGCGCAGCACGCATGCGGGTCTGCACGTCGGTCACACGGGCCTGCGCTTCAGCCTGGCTCATGCCCGTCTCGCGCGCGATCAGCTGCGACAGGTACTGGGTATCGGCCGGATCCAGGCCATCGCCCTGCAGACTGTTGACGATGATGCGGTTCACTTCGGCACGGAGTTCGCGGCGGTCACCCATCGGGCCATTGCCCAACATCGGGCGCGGCGGCGGGGCCGTGCGGGCGTCACGTGGGCCGACGCTGGCGACCGGGGAAGGCGTGGCCGGGCCCATGGGCGGCACGCCCGGCGTAGCGTCGGCGGCGCCCGGGGCCGGCGGCGCGCTCGCAGCTGCGGGGTCTGCATGGGTGGCGTTGCGGAACAGCGAGTCCACCCAATAGTTGAGGTCGCCTTCCGGTGCGGCCGCAGCGGCGCTACCGGCACCCGCGGCGGCAACGCCGGCCGTGGATGCAGCGGCGCCTGCAGTGGCGCCGGCAACCTTTGCGCCAGCGCCCAGCACGCCACCGATGGCCGAGGTCAACAGGCCAGCAGTGAGCAGGGTGGCCACGGCCCAGGACACGAAGCCGTGCGCGGTATCGCGGAAGTAGGTTTCATCGCCGTGGATCTGCGTCCACTTGGTGCGCAGGCGACCGGCCAGATAACCGCCCAGGCCGGAAGCGGCCAGCGCGGTGAAGGTGAGCCAGATGATGCTGGACCAGCCGAAGGTTTCCTTGCTGACGCCTTCGAACGACCACGGTGACACCGATGACAGACCAAGGCCCACGCCGAGAATCAGCAGGATGAGGGAGAGTGCAGCGGCAGCGGCGGCGCCGGCGAAGATCGCGCCCCAGGACACGGCGCTTTCGCTGGGAGGGGCGACGATGGGGGCGGTGACGACAGTGGCGACGTCTGGGCCGAGCGGGCCGCGCTCGGGTGGGTCGAATCGGGTACTCATCGGGATGGATGCTCCATTTCAGGTGCTGCGGATGCAGTTGGTGTCCTGAGGCTGCGCGAGCGGTTGTGAAGCTGGCGAGACCCTTGAATCACGCGGTCTTGGCGCGGTGAAGCGCGTGCCAACCAAGGTTGGCACCTACCGAAGGCGGATGCGGTGGTAGATCCACGCCATGCGTGGATGATTTTTCGCGGGCGCCGAAATCGTGCGGACCAACGGTCCGCACCTACCAGGTCCGCGCAAAAAAAAACGCCCCGCGGATGCGGGGCGTTTCATCACGAACTACGGCAGGAGATCAGCCCTGGTAGTCGCGCACGTCGCTGCCGGTGTAGACCTGGCGCGGACGGCCGATCTTCATTTCCGGGTCGACCTGCTGTTCCAGCCAATGCGAGACCCAGCCGGAGGTGCGGCCGAGGGCGAACATGACGGTGAACATCTCGGTCGGGATCTGCAGCGCCTTGTAGATGATGCCGCTGTAGAAATCGACGTTCGGGTACAGCTTGCGGGCGACGAAGTACTCGTCCTGGAGCGCGGCCTGTTCCAGCTTCACGGCCACGTCCAGCAGCGGATCCTGCACGCCCAGCTGCTTGAGCACCTTGCTGGTCATCTCGCCGATGACCTTGGCGCGCGGATCGAAGTTCTTGTAGACGCGGTGGCCGAAGCCCATCAGGCGGAAGCCGGAGGTCTTGTCCTTGGCCTTGACCACGGCGGACTCGACGTTGTCGGCGCTGCCGATCTCTTCCAGCATCTTCAGCACGGCTTCGTTGGCACCGCCGTGGGCCGGACCCCACAGCGCGGTGACGCCAGCGGCGACCGACGCGTACGGGTTGGCACCGGTCGAACCGACCAGGCGCACGGTCGAGGTCGAGGCGTTCTGCTCGTGGTCGGCGTGCAGGATGAACAGCAGGTCCAGCGCCTTGACCACGTCCGGGTTCAGATCGTACTGGCCGTCAGCCGACTCGAAGGTCTGCTTCAGGAAGCGGCTGACGTAGTCCAGCGAGGTGTCCGGCTTGTTGGCGGGCAGGCCCTTGCCATGGCGGTAGATCAGCGCCGACAGGGTCGGCACCTTGGCGATCAGGCGCACGGCGGCCTGGCGGCGCTGTTCGGCGTCGGACAGGTCCAGCGAGTCGTGGTAGATGGCCGACAGCTGCGCGATCGCAGCAGCCAGTATGGCCATCGGGTGGGCGTCCTTGGCGAAGCTGCCGATCAGGGTGTTGATCGAGTCGTCGACATTGGCTTCGGCAGTCAGCTCATCGGTGAAGGCCTTCAGCTGCTCGGCGCTCGGGCGCTCGCCGTTGATCAGCAGGTAGGCCACTTCGACGTAGCTCGACTTTTCCGACAGCTGCTCGATCGGGTAGCCGCGATACAGCAGCACGCCCTTGTCGCCGTCGATGTAAGTGATGGCGGATTTGCAGCTGGCCGTCGCGGTGAAGCCGGAATCGTAGGTGAAAAACCCCGTTTCCTTGGTCAGCTTCGCGATGTCGACGCAGTCGTTGCCAAGGGTGGGTTTGATGACGGGCAGAACGACGGACTTATCGCCGGCGTTGAGCGTGACCTGATCAAGATCGGACACTGTGTGCGCTCCTTCATGGGAAGGCGCCTGCCCAAGCGCATTGGTCAGGCACGTGAATGACGTCCTCGGCCTGTGCCGGGGATCATGCCATTATCGCACAGCAGCATTTGCCCGGCGCTAGACAGAAGTCGTAGACGGCAGGCGGCCAGAACCCGGCCAGCAAGCGGCCCGGATCGGCAAAAGCGTTGTCACACGAACGCAGTGTTCTGTCCATCCAAACGCCCGTTGGGTTGGCGTTGGGGAAAAACAAACGGCCGCGCAGAGCGCGGCCGTCGGTTCGAAGCTGGATCGACAGATCAGCGCGCGTAGCGCTTCTGGAACTTGTCGATGCGGCCCGAGGTGTCGATGACCTTGTGCTTGCCCGTGTAGAACGGGTGCGAAGCCGAGGAAATTTCAACCTTGACCAGCGGGTATTCGTTGCCGTCTTCCCACTGGATGGTTTCCTTCGTCGCCATGGTGGAGCGGGTCAGGATCTTGAAATCGGAGGTGACGTCATGGAAGACGACGTCGCGGTAGTTCGGATGGATATCGGCCTTCATGGGCTCACACCGTAAATGGGCTGGTGGTCAAGAGCGGCATTATAAGCACCGGTTGCCGCTCGGGGCAACCGGTGCCGGGCAACGGACGTCAGTCCGCGCCCAGGGCCTGGCGCACCAGGGCTTCGAAACGCCCTTGGTCGTAGGCCATCAGCAGATCGCAGTTGTCCGGCTGGCCGGTCTGGCGGTTCCAGTCGACGATGGTGGCGCCGCGGCTGAACGTGCCGTTCAGCTCAACGTTCAGCGGACGCGACTCGACCCGCAGCTGCCCTTCCGGGTTCAGTGCCCAGGCCATGGCCACCGCGTCGGCGGTGTACCAGCGCCCGCCCTTGCTGTCCTCGGACAGGCCACGAGTCTTGCGCGAGATCAGCTCGTAGAAGCGGGCGCGATCGGAATCGGCCTGCAGCCATTTCTCGGCTTCTTCCAGCGGCAGGCCGTGGGCGACGGTGGCCTCCCAGTCCGACACCAGCAGATGCTTGAACGAGGTGAACACCACATGCGCCGCTTCCGGATCGAAGGCGATGTTGAATTCGGCCGCCGGGGTGATGTTGCCGTGGCAGGTGACCGCGCCGCCCATCACCACGATGCGCTTGATGCGCTGGGGCAGGGTCGGGTCCAGCTTCAGTGCCAGCGCGAGGTTGGTCAGCGGGCCCAGCATCACCAGCATCAGTTCGCCGGCATGCGCGTGCGACAGGCGCAGGATGGCCAGCGCAGCATGCTCGGCTTCGGCCTGGCGGCTCGGCGGCGGCAGGTCCACGTCGCCATAGCCATCACGGCCATGCACGTGGGCAGCATCAACGGAAGGATGCAGCAGCGGATCCGGGCTGCCGGCAAACACCGGCACGTCGGTGCGGCCGACGATGTCGCAGAGCTTGAGGGCGTTGCGGACCGTGTACTGCAGGCCGACATTGCCGGCGGCGATGGTCAGGGCGACCACGTCATGCCGTTCATCGGCAAAGGCCATCAGCAGGGCCAGGGCGTCGTCCACACCGGGATCGGTGTCGATCAACAGGGGGATCTTGTGGGTCATCGTTGCCGTCTTCAGATCGGCAACGAAGTGTGGACCGGGATGATGACCGTTGCAAGTATGGGGGGTTCGGCAGGGCTGCGCCCTGCACCCGCGGTAGTGCCGGCCGCTGGCCGGCAACT
>NZ_JCACKF010000033.1:0-49003 GCF_059505245.1 Stenotrophomonas sp. | reverse complement strand
CCCCCCCCCTGGGGGTTTTGGGCCGCCTCCCCCCCCCCCCCCCCCCCCCCCCGCCCAACCAGTAGAAAGCCAGAGCCGCTTTTGACGTTGCCGTTGCTGTTGCATTGAGCAGGTGCAGGGCTGCAAGCCCTGCCGAACCCCCCACTACGGTAGGGTGGGCCGATGCCGCGCTGCAGCTTGGCGTCGCCGCAGATTTGATTACACTTGAAACTTGTTTGCCCACGACTCCGGACACCCACCCATGAAGCTTGGTTCTTTGAAGGAAGGCGGCCGCGACGGCACCCTGATCGTCGTCTCGCGTGACCTGCGCCACGGCGTGCGCGCCACCGGCATTGCCGCCACCCTGCAGCAGGCCCTGGAGGACTGGAGCCACATCGCACCGCGCCTGAACGCCCTGTACGAATCGCTCAATGCCGGCGATGCCGATGGCGTGTTCGACCTCGACCCGCAGGCACTGGCCGCGCCGATGCCGCGCGCCTATGAGTTCGTCGATGGCAGCGCCTACCTGCCGCACGTCGAGCGCGTGCGCCGTGCCCGTGGCGCCGAGGTGCCGGACAGCTTCTACACCGACCCGCTGATGTACCAGGCCACCAGCGCCGGCTTCTACGGCCCGCGCGATGCGGTCAAGGTGGTCAGCGAGGACTACGGCATCGACCTGGAAGCGGAGATCGTGGTGATCACCGACGACGTGCCGATGGCGGCGACCCCGGAACAGGCAGCCGGTCATATCCAGTTGGTCGGCCTGGTCAACGATGTCTCGCTGCGCAACCTGATCCCGGGCGAGCTGGCCAAGGGTTTCGGCTTCCTGCAGTCCAAGCCGCGCTCGGCGCTGTCGCCGGTGTTCGTCACCCCTGACGAGCTGGGTGCCGCGTGGCAGGACAGCAAGGTGCACCTGCCGCTGCTGACCCACATCAACGGCCAGTGGTTCGGTGCGCCGGAAGCGGGCGTGGACATGCAGTTCAATTTCGCCCAGCTGGTTTCGCATGCGGCCAAGACCCGTCCGCTGGTCGCCGGCACCATCGTCGGCTCGGGCACCATCGCCAACGAGGACACCAGCAAGGGTGCGTCGTGCTTCGCCGAGCAGCGCGTGGTCGAATCCCTGCGCGACGGCAAGCCGAGCACGCCGTTCATGTCGTTCGGCGACGTGGTCCGCATCGAGATGCTCGATGCCGCCGGTAACAGCATCTTCGGTGCGATCGAGCAGCGCATCGAACAGGCGGCCAGGCCCTGAGCATGGAGGCGGCCATGGAGATCCCGGTCGACGACGGCATCGTGCTGTACACCTACTGGCGATCCAGCGCCGCCTACCGCGTGCGCATCGGTCTGGAGCTGAAGGGCCTGGCCTGGGAGGCCCGGCCGGTGCATCTGGTGCGCGACGGTGGCGAGCAGCACCGGGATGCCTATCGGGCGCTCAACCCGCAGCAGCAGGTGCCAACCCTGCTGCATGAGGGGCATGTGCTGACCCAGTCGCTGGCGATCCTCGAATACCTGGACGAGCGCTTTCCGCAGGTACCGCTGCTGCCGGCCGACGCCGCCGGCCGCGCGCGGGTGCGGGCGCTGGCCCAGCTGGTGGCCTGCGACATCCACCCGATCAACAACCTGCGGGTGATGCAGTACCTGGAGCGCGATCTGCAGGTGCCGGCCGATGCGCGCACGCAGTGGACCCTGCACTGGATCGCCGAGGGCTTCGCGGCGATGGAAGCCCTGCTGGTCAACAGCCGTGACACCGGCGCCTTCTGCCATGGTGACCGTCCCGGCCTGGCCGATATCTGCCTGCTGCCGCAGCTGTACAACGCCCACCGCTTCGGCCTGGACCTGGCACCGTACCCGACCCTGCGCCGCATCGAAGCGGCCTGCCACGCAGTGGATGCCTTCGACCGCGCACGCCCGGAAAACCAGCCCGACGCCGCCTGAAAAAAAGGGGACGGAGGGGATTAAGTCGTATATGCACTTACGACTTAATCCCCTCCGTCCCCTTTCTGCCGCAAGCGGGCCAGGTCATCGCGGAACACCCGGTAGGCTTCCTCGCGGCGCGCATCGTCGGTCTGCCGCAACACCCATGCCGGGTGCACCGTGGCGTAGCCGCGCGTGCCGTCCTCGAGGGTGTGCCAGCGTCCGCGGTCGCGTGCGAGGTCGAAACCACGACCGAATACCGAGGCTGCCGCTGTCGCGCCCAGGCACACGATCACCTGGGGCCGCACACGTGCGATCTCACCCATCAGCCAGGGGCGGCAGGCCTGGATGTGGCGGCTTTCCGGCCGCTTGTGCAGCCGCACCTTGCCGCGCCGCTCATGGTGGAAGTGCTTCACCGCGTTGGTGAGGTACAGCTGGGCGCGATCGATTCCCAGTTCCGCCAGTGCGCGGTCCAGCACCTGGCCGGCAGGTCCTGCGAACGGCTGCCCGCGCAGATCCTCGGTATCACCGGGCTGCTCGCCGATCACCATCACCCGCGCATCGGCAGGCCCCTGCCCGAACACGGTCTGCGTGGCCTGCTCCCATAGCGGGCACTGGCGGCAGGCACTGGCCTGTCCGCGCAGATTGTCCAGGCTGCTGGCATCGGCTGCCGGCGCCGCAGCGTTCGCACGCGGGGGAATCCTGCGTTGCGGTGCCTGTGCCGGCCGGTCATGCATTTCCTGCACGCGGTCGGCCGCGTCGCGCACCAGGCGTGGCAGCAACTGTGCTTCAGGCAGGTGGCGCCAGTACTTGGCCGGCATCTCCTGCATCATCATCCGTGTGTTGAGTCGCGCCGGATTGAAGATGCTGGCGTAGTAGGTCTGCCACAGCGACTCGCGTGCATCCTCGGCCGGGGCATCTTCGCGCCGTGCACCGGGGCCGAAGGCAAGCGCCTGCCCATCCCAGGCGACGCTGCGCGAAGGGGTCAGGATCGCCCAGCGCATGCCGGTGAAGCGGCGCGCGAAGAACGGCGCGACCCGGTCGACGATGTGGTGCTGCGGCTCGAACCAGGCGATGAACGCATCAGGCTGGCCAGGTACCTCGCGGAAGCGCACGAATGCCTTCATCTTGTGCGTGTCACGGCGGACGGCCTGGGCGAGGGCTGTCGCGCGCAGGACATCGGCGTCGGCGGGGTTGCCCAGCACTGATCGCTCGCCATGGGCGATGCGCCACAGCAGGCGATACAGCACGGCCAGGCGCTGGGGATCGCGATGGCACAGGCAGGTGGCCGCCAGCTCCAGGAAGTCACGTGGAACGTTGGGTGCACCGGCCTCGGCAAGCATCGGCGCCTGCTGCATGGCCGGCGCATCCAGCAGTGACGTGTCACTCCCTTCCAGCCAGTCCAGCTGCGGCGGGGCAACGCCGCGCAGCAACGCTTCGCGCGCAGCATCGCGCCAGGCCTGCAGCGACCACGGCGGATCCACCCGCAGCGACCACCGCTGCGCGTCAGGACGCAGACGGGGCATCGAAAAGCGAACCCTGGCGCGGCGGCGGGGCCAGCTGCGCGCGCAGCGCCGCCGGATCATCCAGTGCTTTGCGCGGGTGATGGTCGGCCAGCAGCACGAACGGCAGCAGCTTGCTCATCGGTGCCTTCAGGCGCGCGATGTCGGCCACGCGCAGCCGCCCGTGGCGGCGTGCCATCAGCACGCGCTTGACGTTGCGCACGCCAAGGCCGGGCACGCGCAGCAGCATTTCTTTCGGTGCCCGGTTCAGATCGACCGGAAAGCGCTCGGGATGGCGGATCGCCCAGGCCATCTTGGGGTCGATATCCAGGTCGAGCATGCCGTCCTGGGTGGTATCGGTAATCTCCTCCACACCGTAACCGTAGAAGCGCAGCAGCCAGTCTGCCTGGTAAAGGCGATGTTCGCGCTGCAGCGGTGGCGGCTGCAGTGGCAGCTGCCGGCTGGCGTCCGGAATCGGGCTGAACGCGGAGTAGTAGACCCGGCGCATGCGGTAGTTGCCGTACAGACTGTCGGCGCTGGCCAGGATCTGCTGGTCGTTTGCCCCGTCCGCGCCGACGATCATCTGGGTGCTCTGCCCGGCCGGGGCGAAACGGGGAGGGCGCGGGCGAGCGCTGCGGCTGGCCGTCGGCGCCACCGCTGCGGGGGACTTGCGAGCCTCCTTGGCTTCCTCGATGCGCCAGCGCAGTTCGCCCATCGCGCCACGGATCGAGTGCACCGTCTTCTCCGGTGCCAAGGCGCTCAGGCCGGCTTCGGTCGGCAGTTCCACGTTGATGGACAGGCGGTCCGCATAGCGCCCGGCACTGGCCAGCAGTTCCGGCGAGGCCTCGGGAATGGTCTTGAGGTGGATGTAGCCGGCGTAGCGGTGTTCTTCGCGCAGCTGCCGGGCCACTTCCACCATCTGCTCCATGGTGTAGTCCGCATTGCGGATGATGCCGCTGGACAGGAACAGGCCCTCGATGTAGTTGCGCTTGTAGAAGTCCAGGGTGAGCGTGACCACCTCGTCCACGCTGAAACGCGCGCGGGCCACGTTGCTGGAGACCCGGTTCACGCAATAGGCGCAGTCGTAAATGCAGAAGTTGGTCAGCAGGATCTTTAGCAATGAAACGCAGCGGCCGTCGGGCGTGTAGCTGTGGCAGATGCCCATGCCCTCGGTACTGCCGATACCGCCACTGGCGCGCGAATCGCGTTTGCCCGAGCCGCTGGAGGCGCAGGACGCGTCGTATTTGGCGGCGTCGGCCAGAATGGCCAGCTTACGGATGGTTTCCATTGAGGAAACCTACGGATGAGGGGTCTCATTGGATGAGACCACCCCTGAACGCTTCAGAAAAAAGGGGACGGAGGGGATTAAGTCGCAAGTGCACAAACGACTTAATCCCCTCCGTCCCCTTTTTCGTGGGGTCAGAAGCCGTGGGTGATGCTGGGTGCGCCGGCCGAGAAATCGGCGTACGGGTCGTGCTCGCCGCTGCTGCCTTCGGACAAACGGAACTTCAGGGCCAGGCCATCGCGCGAGTCGGCCGCGCGCAGCGCTTCCTCCTGCTCGATGATGCCCGCCTTGGCCAGCCGGAACAGGCACTGGTCGAAGCTCTCCATGCCTTCTTCCAGCGAGCCTTCCATCGCCGCCTTGATCTCGTGCACCTGGCCGCGACGCAACAGGTCGCGGATCATCGGCGTGTTGATCAGCACCTCGGTGGCCGGCAGGCGACGGCCCTCCTTGTTCTTCACCAGGCGCTGGCTGATCACCGCACGCAGGTTCAGCGCCAGGTTCATCAGCACGTTCTTGTGCGCGCTTTCCGGGAAGAAGTTGAGGATGCGCTCGATGGTCTGGTCGGCGTTGTTGGAGTGCAGGGTGGCCAGGCACAGGTGCCCGGTCTCGGCGAAGGCGATCGCCGCCTCCATCGTTTCCGCATCCAGGATTTCGCCGATCAGGATCACGTCCGGCGCTTCACGCATCGCGTTCTTCAGCGCGTTGTGGAAGGCGTGGGTGTCCAGGCCGACCTCGCGCTGGTTGACGATCGACATCTTGTGCTTGTGCAGGTACTCGATCGGATCCTCGATGGTGAGGATGTGACCGGTGGTGGTGCTGTTGCGGTGGTCGATCATCGACGCCAGCGAGGTGGACTTGCCGGAACCGGTGGACCCCACCACCAGCACCAGCCCGCGCGGGGTCATGATGACGTCCTTCAGCACCTGCGGCAGGTTCAGCTCCTCGATGCTCGGGATACGGCTGCGGATGGCGCGGATGACCATGCCGACCTCGCCCCGCTGCTTGAACACGTTGACGCGGAAGCGCCCGGCATCGGGCAGGGCGATGGCCATGTTGAGCTCCAGCTCGCGCTCGAACTGCGGCACCTGGCCTTCGTCCATCAGCGAGTAGGCGATTTTCTTGACCATGCCCGGCGGCAGGCCGGTGTTGCCCAGCGGATAGAGCTTCCCCTCGATCTTGATGTAGACCGGTGCCCCGGTGGTCAGAAACATGTCCGAAGCGTTCTTTTCGGTCATCAGCTTCAGGAAGTAGCCGATATCCATTGCGAATTTTCCCCAACGAAACGGCCGACGCCCGTTGCCAGCACGGTGTCGGCTTGACGACAATGGCCGTGAACCGACAACCGGTACGGCCTCCCCAATGAAACGACTTAGCTTCGCACGAATGCGCCATGGCCTGTATGTGATGGCGTTTGCATTCGCACTGTCTGCCCCCGCCTGGGCGCAGGACGCCGCCCTGGAACTGGCGCAGGCCCGGCAGGCGGTCGACAAGGCCACCCAGGCCGACGCCGACCAGTACGCCCCGGACCTGATCGGTCTGGCCCGGCAGGGGCTGGAGCAGGCCCAGCGCGCCGCCGGCGACCGCCGCGAACGGAAGAACGCCCCGGCGATGGCCCTGCGCGCCGCCGCCGATGCCGACCTGGCACGCGTCCGCAGCGAGGAAGCCACCGTCACCGCGCAGCTGCAGCTGCGCCGCAACGAGGTCAACCAGCTGCAACGCCAGCTGTCGACCGGGGAGGACCGCCGGTGAAGCCGATGACCGCCGCAACCCTGGCCGCGCTGCTGGCGCTGCCGACCCTGGCCGTGGCCGCCGACAACCCGATGGTGGCGCAGCTGAGCCAGCGCCTGATGGCCATCCAGGCCAACCCGGATACCGCTGAGCTGGGCGCCTTCGAGCGCATGCAGGCCCAGCAGGCCATCGCGACCCTGGACAAGGCCAAGCGCCGTGACCAGGAGCTGGCCACCTACCTGGCCGAGCGCCGGGTGGAGATTGCCGAGACGGCCGTGCGCACGGCGATGGCCGCGCGCGAGGTCGACCGCCTGGAGCGCACCCGCAGCGACCTGCTGATCGAGGCCAGCCGCCGCGACGCTGCCCGCGCCCGTCAGGAAGCCGAGCAGCTGCGCATGCAGGCGCAGATGCAGGCCGAGGAGGCCGAACGCCTGCGCCAGGCCGCCGAGGCCGAAACCCTGGCCCGCCAGGACGCCGAAAACGCCCTGACCAGCGTGGCCGGCAAGCAGCAGCAGCGGCTCAGCGCTGCCCAGCAGAACGCCGCCAAGCTGGCCCGTGAGGAGGCCGAGCTCGTCTCCGGGCAGAAACTGCCGGGTTCGAAGTTCGATGGGCGAGGCGAAGTCTTCACCTTCAGTGGCGACGCGTTCGCTGCAGGTGCCTCCAGCCTGTCCGGTGGGGCCCGCAACCAGGCCAAGGCGCTGGCCGAGTACCTGAACATCGGCAAGAAGGGCCGCCTGCGCATCGAGGCCTACGACAATGCCAACGGCGTGGGTCAGAAGCGGGCCGAAGCGCTGCGCGACGCCCTGGTCGCGGCTGGTGTCGCCAGCAACCGGATCCAGGTCAGCGGCAAGAAGGCAGCCTCCACCCGGGCCCGTTCGGCCGAGGTCATCATCGCCCCGTAATGCATTGATATTGTTTGTTTTTCGTTGCAATGAGCATTCAGCCTGAACCCCGCCCCGGCGGGGTTCGGTCTTTTTGACGCAGGGGTCTTGTACCCCGCCCTGAGCAGGCGTAGGGTCAATCGTCCGGGACGCAATGCCGCGGACCGGACGATGGGAGGGCCGGGCCGATGCAAGCAGGGCGCGAACCGCAGCAGATCGACGTGCGCAGGCCAGTGCCGCAGGTCGTTGCAGGCGTCCAGGTGGCCATCGGGCGGCGCTCCTCCATGAACAACGCCCCGTGCCTTGTGGCCGGGGCGTTCGTGTATCTGTCGAAGGAGGTCCATCATGTTTGAAGATCAGCCCCAGAGCGAGATCGACGCCCGTCGCGCGCGTGATCCGGAGTTCAGGGCACTCCATGACCAGCACCGCAAATTGAACAAGAAGTGCATGGACGCGGAGTTGGGTGTACTCCCGATCGATGATGTCACCCTGGGTCGCATGAAGCGTGAGAAGCTGCTGGCCAAGCAACGCCTTCTGCGAATGTACGAAACACCGCTCCCAACGACGTCCCCCACGCTTTGACGCACCCCGTCGCGCCCGGAACGGCGTGACCCGGCCATCGATGGCCCCGCCGGGCGACCCCGCCCCGGCATCGCGGCACCGCCGATGAGGCGGCCGCGCCAAGGCATCACAGGCGGTGGTGCCTTGGCCAGCAGGCACAACTCACCGATGCGGGCGGTACCGGTCTCCTCGTCGATCCGGGGCCGCCCGCATCCCTTCATGGGGCAGGCGGGCGGCATGCCTGCACCGACCTGACATTCAGCGCCATCCGTCGGATAATCATCGGTCCGGCCCTGCGTGGCGCGAACCGAAAGTCCTCCGAATGCCCATCCATTCTTCCGTCCTCGAACTCATCGGCCAGACCCCGATCGTCAAGGCCCAGCGCCTGGACACCGGCGTCTGCGAGCTCTACCTGAAGCTGGAGAGCGCCAACCCGGGCGGATCGATCAAGGATCGCATCGGCCTGTCGATGATCGAGGCGGCGGAGCAGCGTGGTGACCTGAAGCCGGGGGCGACCCTGGTTGAAGGTACCGCCGGCAACACCGGCCTGGGCCTGGCGCTGGTGGCACAGCAGAAGGGCTACAAGCTGATCCTCGTCGTTCCCGACAAGATGAGCCGCGAGAAAATCTTCAACCTGAAGGCGATGGGCGCTGAAGTGCGCCTGACCCGTTCAGACGTCGCCAAGGGCCATCCGGAGTACTACCAGGACCTGGCCAAGACCATCGCCGAGCAGACCCCGGGCGCCTACTTCATCAACCAGTTCGGCAACCCGGACAACCCGGCCGCGCATGAGTTCGGCACCGGCCCGGAAATCCTCGAGCAGATGGGCGGTGACCTCGACGCCATCGTGTTCGGCTGCGGCAGCTCCGGCACCATGACCGGCCTGTCGCGCGCGTTCGCCAAGCTGTCGCCGAAGACCGAGCTGGTGCTGGCCGATCCGGTCGGCTCGATCCTGGCCGAATACATCAACGACGGCGTGCTCAACGACAAGTCGGGCAGCTGGCTGGTGGAAGGCATCGGCGAGGACTTCCTGCCCTCGATCTCCGACTTCAGCCGCGTCAAGAAGGCTTATGCGATCAGCGATGCCGAGAGCTTCCACACCGCGCGCGAGCTGCTGGGCAAGGAAGGCATCCTGGGCGGTTCGTCCACCGGCACCCTGCTGGCGGCGGCGCTGAAGTACTGCAAGGAGCAGACCACGCCGAAGAGGGTGCTGGTGCTGGTCTGCGATACCGGCAACAAGTACCTGTCGAAGATGTACAACGACTACTGGATGCTGGACAACGGCTTCCTGCAGCGCCCGCAGCACGGCGACCTGCGCGACCTGATCCTGCGCCCGTACGGCCAGCGCGACACCGTGGTGATCGGCCCGAACGACCTGCTGACCACCGCCTACCAGCGCATGAAGCTGTACGACGTCTCGCAGCTGCCGGTGATGGACGGCGAGAAGCTGGTCGGCATCGTCGACGAAAGCGACGTGCTGCTGCATGTCTATGGCGACGAGGCGCGCTTCCGCGACACCGTGGCCACCGCGATGGTCAGCAAGCTGGACCGGCTGGACGTGAAGTCGCCGATCGAGGCCCTGCTGCCGGTGTTCGACCGCGGCCAGGTGGCGATCGTGATGGACGGCGACGCCTTCCTCGGCCTGATCACCCGCATCGACCTGCTGAATTACCTGCGTCGGCGCGTTCAGTAAGGCGTTTATCGCCGCAGATCGCTGCTGAATCCCGGTTTATCCGCGTCAAAGCTCGTTAAGGCCGCGCTGATAGACTCCCGCTCCTTCGACGGCGCCGGTCATCGGCGCCAATCAGGAAACGACATGTCCAACGCTTCTTCCCCGGACCGCGCGCTGGCCCTGGCCACGCTGGCCATCCACGGCGGCCAGTCGCCCGACCCCAGCACCGGCGCGGTGATGCCGCCGATCTACGCCACTTCGACCTATGCCCAGTCCAGCCCGGGCGAGCATCAGGGCTTCGAGTACTCGCGTACCCACAACCCGACCCGCTTCGCCTATGAGCGCTGCGTGGCCTCGCTGGAAGGCGGTACCCGCGGCTTTGCCTTCGCTTCGGGCATGGCGGCCAGCTCGACCGTGATCGAGCTGCTCGACGCTGGCAGCCACGTGGTGGCGATGGACGACATCTACGGCGGCAGCTTCCGCCTGTTCGAGCGCGTGCGCCGCCGCACCGCCGGGCTGGACTTCAGCTTCGTCGACCTCACCGATCTGGCCGCATTCGAAGCCTCCATCACGTCGAAGACGAAGATGGTCTGGATCGAGACCCCGACCAACCCGATGCTGAAGATCGTCGACATCGCCGCGGTCGCCGCCATCGCCAAGCGCCATGGCCTGATCGTAGTGGTCGACAACACCTTCGCCTCGCCGATGCTGCAGCGTCCGCTGGAACTGGGTGCGGACCTGGTCCTGCATTCGGCCACCAAGTATCTCAATGGCCACTCGGACATGGTCGGTGGCATGGTCGTGGTCGGCGACAACGCCGAACTGGCCGAGCAGATGGCCTTCCTGCAGAACTCGGTGGGGGGCGTGCAGGGCCCCTTCGACAGCTTCCTGGCCCTGCGCGGCCTGAAGACCCTGCCGCTGCGCATGAAGGCACACTGCGCCAACGCGCTGGCGCTGGCCCAATGGCTGGAAAAGCACCCGGCGGTGGAGAAGGTGATCTACCCGGGCCTGGCCTCGCACCCGCAGCATGAACTGGCCGGCAAGCAGATGGCCGGCTACGGCGGCATCGTCTCGATCGTGCTCAAGGGCGGGTTCGAGGCGGCCAAGCGCTTCTGCGAGAAGACCGAACTGTTCACCCTGGCCGAGTCGCTGGGCGGTGTTGAAAGCCTGGTCAACCATCCGGCGGTGATGACCCATGCCTCGATTCCGGTCGCGCGCCGCGAACAGCTGGGCATCAGCGATGCGCTGGTGCGGCTGAGCGTGGGCGTGGAGGAGCTGGGGGATCTGCAGGTGGATCTGGAGAGGGCACTTCAGTGACCGTCGGATTGTCCATGGTGTCTGACGCATGAGTGCCTCGAATCTGGCTGGTCTCATCTTCCAGCTCACCCGGCGTGAAGTCAGTGGCCGCTACAAGGGCTCAGTGCTCGGCTTGTTCTGGTCCTTCGTCAATCCGCTGTTGATGCTCAGCGTATACACGTTGTTCTTCTCGGTGATCCTGAAAGTTCGCTGGGGCGATCAGCCACAGCGTCAGGCGGATTTTGCGATCCTGTTGTTCGTCGGCCTGATCCTCCATGGATTCATCGCCGAATGCATCAACCGCGCGCCGGGATTGATCACGGGAAACGTCAACTACGTCAAGAAGGTCGTGTTCCCGATCGGCATTCTGCCGATCGTTTCCTGTTCATCGGCGCTGTTCCATTGGTTCATCAGTCTGAGCGTTCTGGCGCTTGCACTGGTGTTCGTTGGGAACGGTGTTCCGGTCACTTTTCCGTTGATTCTGGTAGTGATGGTCCCCCTGGTGCTGTATGCGCTGGGCATCAGCTGGATACTGGCGTCTGTGGGCGTTTACCTGAGGGACGTCAACCAGGTGGTGGGTGTTTTCTCGCAGATCCTGCTGTTCATTTCGCCAGTGTTCTTCCCGGTCACCAAGATTCCCGAGTACATCCGCCCGCTCTTCCTGGCCAATCCGCTTACGACGATCATCGAGCAGGCCCGTGCCGTCGCGGTGTTCGGTCAGCTGCCGGACTGGTGGCAGCTGGCGGGGCAGTTTGCTGCCGCGTCTGTGGTCTGCCTGCTGGGAATGGTCTGGTTCCGTCGCACCAAGTGTGGATTCGCTGATGTCCTTTAAGAAGGAGCTTGCACGATGAGTCGCCTGAAGCAATGGCTTCTTCGCCAGCGTTTCTTCTATGTGCTTATGGGGCTGAAGTACTACCTCGGCAACAATGTCGTTGCCCGCTTTCCGATCGAATGTGTTCGCCGGTTCTATCTGACCCGCGTGCTCAAGGTGGCGATCGGCAAGGACACGCACGTCAGCATGCGCTGGTTCGTCACCGGTTATCCGGTGCGCGCGCACGTCAGCATCGGTGACAACTGCGTGATCAACCGGGAGGTGTATCTGGATGGCCGGGTAGGTGTGGTTGTTGGAAACAACGTCAATGTTTCCTTCCAGACCTGCATCCTCAGCCTGCACCATGACCACAACGCACCGACCTTTCCCGCGATTGGCGGCGTGGTCACCATCCAGGACCATGCCTGGATCGGTGCCCGCGCCACCTTGTTGCCGGGCGTGACCATCGGCGAAGGTGCCGTGGTTGCGGCGGGTGCGGTCGTGGCACGCGACGTGGCACCGTATGAGGTGGTGGGTGGCGTACCCGCCCGAAAGATCGGTGAACGCAACCGGGATATCCAGTACCTCACCAGGTTCTCACCGTATTTTGATTCGGATATCTTCGATGAAACCGCAGGTTAAGAAACAAGTCCTCGTGTTCATGCTGGCGCCTTCGCTGCCGGCGGTGACGGGGGGCGACATCTATGCGGTGAACGCAGTTCTGCCGTTCGCCGAGGAGATCGACTACCACCTGTTCTGCTACGTCGGCGGCGACGCCGACCGACGCAAAGTCGAGCAGCATCGCGCGCTCTACGACAAAGTGTTCCGGTCGGTCCATCTCGAGCCTCGTCCGAAGATGCCGTTCGAGCTGCCCAAGGTGCAGCGAGCCCTGTCGATGGCGCGGCAGGCACTGCAGGGTCTGCCTTTCATCGATGCCAGCTACTACAGCCGCAGCGCCGTTGCGGCTGCACGTCGCATCGTCCGGGAACAGGGCATCGATGCGATCGAGGTCAACTCGACCCATCTGGCGTTCTTCCGTCGATTCTTGCCACAGGTGCCGGGCATCCTGCTGAGCCACAACATCGAAGCTGACATTTTTCCGTTCTGGATGCCGGCAGGCCTGACCGGATGGAAGCTGCGTTTCATGGAATGGGTTGCCAGCCGAAGCCGGCGAGCCGCGAAGGCTGTCGAGATCGACAATGCCTTCGGGTTCTCGGCGATGACCTTCATCTCTCGCCATGACATGTCGCGGGTTACCGACAAGGTCCCGCGCTACCTCATGCCGCTGCACTTTCCGTTGGGTACCACGCGTTTTGAAGACAAGCCGGATGATGTCTTCCACGTACTGTGGATGGGAGGCTTTGGCTGGTACCCGAATGCGGAGGCGGTGACCTGGTTTGCCGAGAAGATCCATCCGCTGCTGGCAGGCCAGTTGCAGGAGCGGAAGATTGTTCTGCACTTCTGCGGCGGCAATCCTCCGGAGGCGCTGCAGGCATTGCATGACGGCCGCAACGTTCTCGTGCATGGCTTCGTCGACGACCTGCAATCGCTGCTGGACAAAGCGCATCTGCTGATGGTGCCACTGCTGTCCGGCGGCGGCATCCGCGTCAAGATCGTCGAGGCGATGTCTGCCGGCATCCCGGTACTCAGCACCAGCAAGGGGTGCGAGGGCATCGGCGCGACCGACGGCGTGGACATCCTGGTGCGTGATGACGCAGAAGGGTTTGCCCGTACATTGCTGGAATGCGCGCAGGACCGAGCGCGACTGGCAGCTCTGTCGGCGGCAGGGCAGGATCTCATGGCGCGCGAGTATTCACAGCAGGCAAGCCTGGACGCCAAGCGAGCCGCCTATCGGCATGCGGGGGTGATGTGATGCAGGCAGCAGATACGCCGTTGACGGCTGCGCCGGTGGTTTCGGTACGTGGTGTCGGCAAGGTCTTCCGCATTTTCGACCGTCCGGCGCAGCGCCTGTTGCAGCCGGCAGCAAACCGGCTCCGGCGCCTGGTGGGCATGCAGCCGCAGCCGGCGCGCGTGTTCCATGCGTTGGACGACATCAACTTCGACATCGCGCCGGGCGAAACTGTTGGAATCATCGGCCGCAATGGCAGCGGCAAGTCGACGCTGCTGCAGATCCTGGTCGGTACGTTGCAGGCCAATACCGGCAGCGTGACCGTCAACGGGCGGGTATCGGCGCTGCTGGAACTGGGCGCTGGTTTCAACCCGGAATTCAGCGGGCGCGACAACGTCTACCTGGCAGGTGCCATCATCGGCCTGGGTTCGGCGGACATGACCCGCCTCATGCCTGAAATTGAAAAATTCGCCGATATCGGTGAATTCATCGACCAGCCTGTCAAGACCTACTCTTCGGGCATGTTCGTACGGCTCGCGTTCGCCGTGGCGATCCACGTGTCACCCGATATCCTGGTTGTGGATGAAGCGTTGGCAGTGGGCGACACCGCCTTCCAGACCAAGTGCCTTACCCGCATTCGCAAGATGCAGTCTGAAGGCGTCAGCATCATCCTGGTTACCCACTCCACCAATACCCTGCTGGAATACTGCGACCGGGGCATCTACCTGCGTCGCGGACGGGTCGTGCTGGACGGACCGTGCCGCGAGGTTGTCAAGAAGTATGCCGACGACCTGGTGGACGAAGAAGGCGGAGCCGTGATCTATGCGGACGAGGCCCTTGCCAGCTTGCAGGACGATGGCCTGCCTGCAGACGCTGCGGCATTGCCGGCAAGCGAAATCACCGGCGTGGAGATTCTCGACCTGCAGGGGCAGCCAAGGACGACGTTCGGCCATGGCGAACAAGTACTGGTGAAGGTCGCCATCCATGTACGCCGGCGTATCGAGCAGCCCTGCTATGGAATTCAGTTGAAGAGCGTGGATGACATCGCCCTGTGGGCTGGCACCACCCAGAACATGAGCCTTTCGCCGCTGCCGACGGAACCGGGCGATTATGTTTTCGACTGGCAGTTGACGCTGAATGTCACCGGCAACCGCTATGTGCTGGCACTGGGCATCGGTGACCTCGACACGGGCGAGTACCACCGTCACTCACGCGTGCCCTACGCGGGCCATGTGGATGTATTGCCTCAGCCCCATTCCGGTCATGGCTGGCTTGCTCCCGCCCCTCGCTTCACCGCACCAGTGAGAACTGCATGATGACGCACTCCAAGCCAGTATTCAGGGCCCTGGTCGTGGGTTTCTATGGGGCACCCAACGTGGGCGACGAGGTGCTGCTGGACCTGCTGGTCCGTCGCATCCGCGAACTGGGCGGCGAGCCGGTGGTTGCCAGCATCGATCCCTCGTTGACCCGCCGCATGCATGGTGTGGATGCCGTGCAGTTTGCCAATGTCGGGGACATCGCTCGTGCATTGATGCATTGCGACGTACTGGTGATGGGGGGCGGCGGCATCTTCCAGGACCATCATCCCTTCAACCTCGATGCGGTGTACCTCCCTTATGCGAACGACATTTCCGGCTATGCACGGCCGATGCTGCTCGCGCGGCAACTGGGAGTGCCGACAATCGTATGGGGGCAGGGGGTTGGGCCGCTGAGTTCAGAGGGCGCACGCACCCTGGTGCGCGAGTTGTTCCAGCATGCGGCCGCCGTATCCGTGCGGGATGAATCATCCAAGGCACTGCTGCGCCAGATCGGCGTGGATCGGGATATCCTCGTTGCCGCCGATCCGGGATGGTTGTTCCGCCGCTATCACCCATTGCCGGCGCAACAGGCTGCGCATGATGCAGGCCAGCCGCAGAGCAAGGTACTGGCGGTGGTGGTGCGTGAATGGGACAAGGGGCAGTGGAAAACGTCCCTGGTGGAGGCGTTGCGCACTGCAGTTCCTGCAGGATGGCGGATCCAATGGGTGGCGTTCCAGGCCCATACCGAAGGCAGTGGCGCGACGTCCGACCTGCCCTTGATCGAATCGCTGCGCCAGCAGCTACCCGGGCGCAGCAATGATGAACTGATCGCACCGGCAACAACGGATGCGACCTGGCAGACAATCGCCAGCGCTGACGCGGTGCTGTCCATGCGCCTGCATGCCAGTATCCTTGCCCTGCTGGCGGGCAAGCCCACCGCAGGCCTTGAGTACGACGACAAGCTGTCGCATGCCCATGCGATGGCTGGAATGCCGTCGATTCTGAGGCTGTCGACCGACGATGGCCCGGAGCGCTTCGTGCAGGCGATCGAATCGCTGGTCACCGAAGCCTGGCGGCCGGATCCGCAGGTGGTGGACAGCCTGGAAGTGTCCGCCAGCGCGCACCTGCAGCTGCTCGACGGCTGCTCCTCCCTGCCGCCGGTGCCCCTTCGCTTCGACGCAACCTCCACAGACTGGTTGTCACTGTGGTTGCAACAGGCACTGGTCGAGCTTGAACAGACCCGGCAGCAGAGCCAACGCGCCCACGATCTACTGCTGTTCCGGGACCATCAGCTTGCCGAGCAGACGACGCAGAACACAAACCTGACGCAGCAACTTGTCGAGAAGCAAAAGAAGATGAATGAAGACATGGTCCGCCTGGATGCGGCTCAAGGCCAGCTGCAGGAGAATGCGCAGGCATTGCAGCAGATCAGGCAGGAAAGTGCGCAGGCACTGGAGCAGATCAAGGAGGAAAGTGCGCAGGCACTGCAGCAGGTCAAGGAGGAAAGTGCGCAGATGCTGCAGCAGATCCAGCAGCAGTTGGCAGGCAAGCAGGCCTATATTGATGACAAGGAGGTCTACATTGCGATCCTGCTGCAGCAAATCGAACAGGTGCAGGCCGAGCTGGCGCGCAGCCGTCAGGAGACCGCAGATGCGCTGAATCTCTGGCGTCGCCTGCGTAGGTTCCTGCAGTTGCTTCGCCGCGACCTGGTGCGCCTGCTGGCCGCCCCCTTCAAGTTGGCTTCGGTCTGGAGGCGGCACGGGTTGAAGGTCGCACTGCAACAGATCCCGCGACGCATGAAGACGCTGGGTGTTCCTCAGACCGCTGCCACGCAACAGATGGCGGAACCGCCACCGCCGATGGTGCGACCGGTTCGCCGCGAACGCCTGCTGGTGATCGCCAACACGTTGACCACCGACGGCTGGCCCAACCGGGCGATGCACTTCGCGAAGGCGGGCGATCGTGCCGGCTTCTTCGTGCGCATCACCGCGGTGGATGGAAGTGCCTGGCCGGACGACGGCAGCGGCCTGCCGGCGCGTCTCGCTGTCGATGCGCACGCCTGGCTGCAGGAAGTGCGTGCCGAAGGTACTCGCGTTCTGCTTGCCGATGCATCGCCGGAGGCGCTGGGCCTGGCCCGGTCGGCACGTGAACGCGGTGCCGAAGTGATCGTCGACCTCGCTGCACTCGGTGCGGATTCTCTCTCCGCGGAACTGCGCGTCCTTACTGATCGCGTTGTCACCGGAACCCCGGAGCAGAAGGTCGATGGCCTGCCGTCGCGCTTCCTGGGCGCGGCTGGAGACAATGAAATCTTCGACTCCTACCGCAGTCATGGGCTGCCGCAGGCATATGAGGACGGGCGACAACATGTCCTGTTCGTTGTCCTCGGCGGAGACGGCGACGCCTGGCTTGATGCCGCGCTGAAGGCGTCCCCCGATCTCGTTTTCCATGTCACGGGAATGAACGTGGATGGCCGCGACAGCCGCCAGGTACGTGCCCTCGATTGGTCGTGGCAGCCGCAGCAGATGGCTCCGCTGATCGCCGGCGCGCATGCGGTTGTCATCGTCGGCGGGGCCGGGGACCGCACGCGCCTTGCCGACCTGTCAATGGCGGCGCTGCTGCTGGAGAAGCCGGTGTTTGTCGATGCGCTGCCGTCATTCGCACCGTCGCCCAACCTGCATCGGGTGGATGCCGTGCAGCTGTCCGCACAGCTGGCCGGCGCCACTGCGTCGGAAGACTACGCATTCATCGCCCGCCACGCCTGGCTGGGCCATGTCGAGCAGTTGATGCAACCGGAGTATCCGCTGTCGGTAAGCGTGGTTGTGCTGATCCACAACAACCGCCGCATCATTGAGCGCTGCGTGAGCACGTTGCTGGAGCACGCCGGGGAATGGCTGCAGGAAATCGTGGTTGTCGATAACCAGTCCAGCGATGGCGGCGCCGAACTGGTTGAATCGCTGTACGCAGGGCATGCCAAGGTGAAGCTTGTGCGCAACAGTGAGAATGGATGCTCCTCGGGTCGCAACCTGGGCGTCAAGCATTCCACCGGCCGTTATATTGCGTTCTTCGACTCCGACCAGTGGTTGACCTCTCCGTCCTGCTTCAGTGAAGCCGTGAACATCCTGGCGGCCAACCCCGGTGTCGGCACCATCGGCTGGAATGCAGGATGGTTCGACGCCACGCGTGATGACCTGGGTGGACCCATCTCCGACTACCTTCCCAATCGCGGCATGAACAACGAGGCCCGCATCAAGGGATACCGCGATGACGTGGGTTTCCTGGGGACCAGCTGCATGTTCATTGCCCGTGACCTGTTCGAGCGTCTGGAAGGCTTCGATGTGTTCTACGACCCTACGTGCTTCGAAGACACGGACATCTGCTTCCAGGTGAAGAAGGCTGGTTATTCGGTGGCGTTCCGTGACCTGGCCGGTGTCCGTCACCAGCCGCACCAGACTACCGGCGCCAGCGAGGGCAGCGAGCGCTACAAGCAGCTGTTCAACCGCAACGCAGCCTACTTCCGCGACAAGTGGAAGGGGTATCCGGAGTTCTTCGTGGACCTCAAGTCCTGGCATTGAGCGAGGCAGAGACGGCAATGGGGTGGGGCAAGGTCAAGCGACGGCTGCTGGAAGCCATGCTGATGTTCGGCCCTGGGTTGTACAGTCGCTGGTCGATGTCACGGTCCACAGGAACACCCGCGGAGGTTCCGTCGACGGAACGCCCGCGGGTGCTCCTCGTGGACCATGATTTTCCCGAGATTGACCGTGATGCGGGATCGCGCGCGATCTCATGCTTCGCTGACCTGTTGGTCGATGCCGGCATGGAGGTCGTCTTCTGGTCGGCAACGATTGAGCCCTCCGCAGCTGGGAGAGCTGCCCTTGAAGGGAGAGGCATCACCCCATTGAGTCGACGGGAAACGGGGGCACTGGACGGATGGTTGGCGACGTTCGGAGGAAGTTTCATCGGGTCGGTGTCAAGCCGCCCACTGATCGCGGCCATGTATCTACCGGTCCTGCGCGCGGCGATTGCCGGTACTCATCTCTATTACGGGCACGACATCCACTATCTGCGGTTGCAGTTGATGCGTGCTACGTCCAAGGCCACCCTTGCCGATCATTGGCAGTGTCTGTTGATGAGAGTGGTGGAACAGCGAGCGTGGAGAAATGCCGACGTAGTTCTGTATCCCTCTAAAGATGAGGCTGAAACAGTGAACCGTTACCTTGCTGATCGCGGCTTGGCTGGGAACGGCGAGATGTTCCCGCTGTGGACCGTGGATGCAGGATCCATGCAGCACACGCCCGGCCCGGGCAAAAGATCGGGATTGCTGTTCGTTGGCAGCATGGCGCATGCACCAAACGCAGATGGTCTGGACTGGTTTCTGCACAAGGTGCTGCCCTTGCTTCAGCGGGGGGGACAGGCGCCGGTCCTCACCGTGGTGGGCTCCGGTATGGAGAACTACCGTGTGCCCCAGCATGCCTCTGACACGGTGCGTATTCTCGGTCGCATCGATGATGCTGCATTGGAGCGCTGTTACGCGTCTACGCGCCTGGTCATCGCGCCGTTGCGTTTCGGCGGCGGGGTCAAGGGGAAGGTGATCGAGGCAATAGGGCAGGGTGTTCCAATCATCTTGACCGGTGCGGCCGCGCAGGGCCTGGCTGGAGTCGAGGATATACTGCCGACTACCGATGACCCGTCGAAGTTTGCTGCTGCCATCCAGGCGCTGGATCAAGACGACCAGGCTTGGTCAGCCGCGTCTACCAAGGCGCGCCTGTTCCTGGCGGAACACTATGACCATCGTCAATTCGTGCAAAGGCTCAGGCACCTGCTGCTGCATTCCTGATCGGGAGTGAAGTCCTGTGATGCACGAGACTGTCCATGGGGCAATGTGCCCTATCGCTCGCTGGATCGGCTGCAGGTAGCCGCGCGGGCCTGCCCAACCATGCCGTTGGCTCACAAAGGATTGGCTTGGCCATCATCCAGTCGAGTAGCATTCCGCACGGGATACGACGTCTTCAGGGCAGTCAAAGAGCCGATTGGGCCCGTTCACCGCCATCGGTACCTCGGCCTGGATGATGCTAGGCCGGTCAAATTCAGTTGGGCGAATCTGGAGTTAGGGGAAGATATGGATTGGAGTAACTTGGCTGGGCGGGCGCGGTCGCAGCTGCACTCGATGTGCACTGATGCCCCGAGCCATGGCGGATTCAAGATGGTGGCTGCGCTTCTGTCCATGCTGCTCGTGGCATCCGCTTATAGCCAACTATCGAATCTGCATGTGTTCGGTCACGATGAAGTTCACTACAACCACTATTTCCAGCTGAAGCTGTTGCAGGATGGCCGGTGGCTGAACTACATCTTCAAGGATGTGCTTGTCAGTATTGACGCGTCGGCTTGGTTCGCCGCGTATATCGCCGCACATCTTTTGCTGGTCTATCGCATTGCGCGCCGCGCAGGCCTGTCGGTTGCACTGGCACTGATCATTTCGGCCGTCGTTTCGATCTCTCCGCCAGTCGTGGAACAAAGCATGTGGCCGGCCACTGCGTTCTCGGCAGTTGCAGTCCTGATCCTGGCCGAGGTGGTCACGCGGCGAGTGGCGATAGCACCGGTTGCGGTCTATGCGGCGCTCGGGATCCTTCTGTTCGGGACGATGCAGAGCTACTACTTCCTGGTCCCGCTCCTGTTCATCGGCGAATTCGCGTCCGAACAGCGGAGTGCTCGAGATCGATGGAGGTTGTGGTTGCAACACACGCTCAGCTGGGTGGGAGGGGCGGTACTCGGCGCTTTGGTCATGTCGATGATGCTGCTGCTGCTGGCAGGGCATTTCGGTCCGCAGGTGGATGACTGGCGATCGCCACATCCGGCCAAGGATCTTCCCTCTTTATGGCAGAACGTAAGCTACGTCATTGGATCATTCGGGAAGTGTGTAGCTTCCATTGGCAAGGCCTCGAACCTGGATGGTTGGTTGCTGTTGGCAACCGTGCTGCTGCTCGTTCCATTCGCCGTTCGCCGGAAGGGTTCAGTCCAGATCCTGTTGACGCTCGCAATGGTCGCTGCGGCGTTCCACGCATTCTCGATTCCGTTGGCACCAGTAATTACCACGCGCAGCCTGATCGCGCTGGTACTTGGACTGGCGCTGTTTTTCGGCCTTCTTGGAGGCGGGAATCGTATCTCACGGGCGGTCGTATTCCTCCTCCTGCTGGCGGGCGGTATTGGATTCCAGGCACAGGCCCGTACGTTCCTCCAGACCCAGGTGGAAACGACCTCCTTCCTGTTTGAGAAGATCCACACGCTATTGCCATTGCCGGCAGACCGGTATTCAGTACTGGCGGTTTCCGGCCGCATGCCGGGTGGCAAAGAGCCAGCTGCCACTTTCAACAACGAATACTTGATGAATTCGGTGGTGGTGGCTACCGGGGCCAGGAGTTTTGTTGATTGCCGGACGCACGAGGCAGAAGTGTGCGCGATGGCGGTGGAAGGTGACGCCGTGAATGAAACCGGGCTGGGTGAAGGGCGACTGAGGCTCTTCCAGGATGCAAAGGGTGGCGCGGTCATCGTCTATAGCGATGACTGATCAGGCGCCGCCAGTGCGTCCGGCCCGACGTAGATCGCAGCGGCTCCCGTGCAAGGAGGTCATCGCCATTTCCTTGCTGGGGCAGCATCGTGGTGGTTTGCCGCGCTGATCTCTATCCCGCCTCGCCGGACTTTTCTCCGGCGAGGCCAGTGATACGGAGGCGACCCCATCCAGGTCCCTCCATGCAGATCATTCAGATCTGCTTCCGGTAATGTGCGTACGCTGCAACGAGCATGTCCTCGTCATTGCGTGTGGGATGCCAATCCAGAACTTCCTGCGTAGGTGCAATGTCGACCACGTAGTTGATGTCGGCGATCTGATACTGCTCCCGATGCAGCAGCGGTTTGCCCAGCTTTTCCAGAAGCGACAGCGTCATCTTCAACGGCTTGGCGGGTACCGGCACTACAATCGAGCGCGAGCCGATGCGCTTGATCGTATTGCGCAGCAACTGGCGAACTGGTGGTGCATCGCCCGATCCCAAGCTCAGTGCGACGGCGGGGAATCCCTTCTCGACCGCAGCAAGAATTGCGCTGACGACATCCTCCACGGCGATCATCTGGTAGCGGTTCCGACCGCTGCCGATGGTTGGCACGGGAAGGCCAAGGTCCATCAGCCGGAACAGCTTGATCAGGATGCCAAAGCGTCCGGGGCCCACAATCATGCGTGGACGCAGGACGGTAATCAGGTAGCCCTCGGTTCGTGCTTGTTCGCACAGCTGTTCCGACGCCGCCTTGCTGCGTCCATACGGACCCAGCGGGTTGCGTCGGTGCGTTGGAGGTACAGGCAGCGATTCCGGCAGCCCGTACACCATGTCCGTGCTGGTATAGATCAAGCGTGGCTGGCGCAGTTTACGCATCCACTTCAGTACATTGGCTGTACCGGTAACGTTGACCTCGGCGAACCAGGCGTCCTGCTCTTTTGCCGGCACGGCGTTATGGAATTGCCTTGCCGCAAGATGGTGGACGACATCACCTTCATCCAATGGCACGCGCGACAGCGCCGCAGTATCCAGAATATCCAGCTGGTGATGGACGACCCTGCCGGAGAATTCTGCAGGCAGAGGCAGCAGGTCAACGGTCTGAACCTGCTGGCCCTGTGCAAGGAGGGTCCGGACGAGATGCGATCCGGTGAAACCTGAGCCACCAATGACAATATGCTTGGTCACGGCTCAGCCCCCACGCGCGACGAGAACGACGCCAGCACAGATCAGCGCGATTCCAGCCAGCTTCATTACGCTGACCGGTTCACGGAAGAACAGATATGCAGCACCAACGACAATCACGTATCCCACGCTCAGGAAGGGATAAGCGAAACTCACCTGGACCTTGGAGAGGACGTACATCCAAAGCACGATGCTGATCGCATAGCACGACAGTCCGCTGAAGACCCACGGATTGAGGACAACGCGGATGGCGCCCTGTGCGAGCTCAAGCACGCCCTGGTTGGTCACCAGCGAAACATTCGGCATGCCTTTGCGAAGGAAAAGCTGCGCACTCGCATTGAGGGCTACGGAGAACAGAATGAGTGGGATGAATTTGAGATACATGCGATCAACTTTGGAATGATGAGGAGGCATTACCAGTGGCGTGTCGCCGCCATTACGATGATCAGCCCGGCGAGGCCGACGCCCTGGCTGACGCGGTCGCGCGCTGCGAACACGATGGGGTCATCATGCATGTCGCCCCGGTGGGCGACAAACCAGGCACGGCTGATCCAGTACAGCAGCACAGGACAGAGCAGCCAGAGCACTTGGGGCGTGGCGTACAGTCTGAGGCTGTCAGGGCTGTTGATGTAGAGGGCGAAGACCAGAACGCCGATGTAGCCCGCAGCTGTCCCGAATGACTGCACCAGCGGCAGATCGGCCACGGAGTATCCGCGACCGGAGGCTTTCTGCTTTCCCTGCGTTGCAGCCGCGGTTAGTTCGGTATAGCGCTTGAGAAGGGCAAGGCTGAGGAAAATGAACATCGAGAACGCGAGCAGCCAGAATGACCGTGGCGAATCGATTGCAAAAGCGCCGCCGATGATCCGCACGGTGTAAAGCGCCGCCAACACCACGACATCGATCATCACGATGCGCTTGAGCGTGAACGAATAGGCCAGGGTCGTGATGAAGTAGATCAGCAGGACCAGTGCAAACGCAGGACTTGTCCACAGCGCCAGAGCGAAACCGGCCAGTGTCAACAAGGGGGTGGCGACCAGGCCATGAAACAGGGGCAAGGTCCCGGCCGCGAATGGTCGCTTCCGCTTCCGTGGATGCTGCCGGTCTGGCGCCAGATCCAGCAGGTCGTTCAGCAGGTAAACGCCGGATGCGCACAGGCCGAAGGCAAGGAAGGCGAGCGCCGCGTTTACTACGGCTTCTGGTTCGAACAGACGGTGCGCGGTAAGCAGTGGAACCAGTACCAGAAGGTTCTTCAGCCACTGGTACAGCCGCAGGGCCTTGATCCAGGTGCGGAGCCCTCCGGGCTGTCCAGGCAGGTGGTCGATCAACCGGGTTTGCGCGCGGGCCTGGTTTGCCAGCGATCCGGTGGCGTTGACGACGACAGCACCTGCGGCGTGCTTCCAGACCGGCAGGTCAACGCGGTGGTTGCCAAGATAGTCGAACCCCCGTTCCCCATAGCGCTCGACGAGGGCTTCAGCCTTGGCGTGCCCGGCCAGATTGCGGGCCCCATCGCTGGCGATGACCTCGTCAAAAACGCCGAGATGATCGGCGATCGGCTGGACCAACAGCTGGTCCGAGGCGGTGCACAGGACACGCGGACGCTGCGGTGTCGCGCGCAGCATGGCCACGACACGCTCATCGTATGGCAGGGTTTCAACCTGCAAGGCCACCCGGGAAGCGAGCTGGCGCTTAACATAGGCCTTGCCGCGCAGCAGCCAGAACGGTACCAGCAAAGCAAACAGCGGGTTGCGCGCCAGCAGGGCCAGCAGTGATTCGTACAGCAGGTCGCTACGCAGCAGCGTCCCGTCCAGATCGACGCACAGGGCTGCTCCCGGCGTCAACTCACCGGATCCAGCCGGTACATCATTGTGATGCGACATATGCCGCAGTTCCCCTCATCCAATAGTGCGGGGAGTATACGAGGGGGAGTTACATTGCGACAGATTCAGGTACCAGCGCGGGGGCGTGAAGGCAGCGCATCCCGGGACAGGCTGGAGCAGCCGGTTGAGCCGTCGCAGCCGGGGCCAAGTGCAGACGGTGCAGGGTAATCAGCTCGCAGTCCTCCGTAGCGCAGGTCGTTTGTCCAGGCACCAGCGTCAAGGTGAGCTGCCCGCCGGCGGCGCTGGACAGGCCTGCCAGGTCGATGGGGTATTCACGCGTCCCTGCTTCGATCTGAAGCAAGCCGAGCGGGGCGTCGTTGGCCAGCACCGTGAGCTCGCGAGGTGACTGCGCCGACAGTGAAAGGACTGCCTGCAGCCGGGCGGGCTCGGATGGCAGGCGCAGTCGTAGCGAGGCGGCCGCGCCACGAACGCTGCGCCCTTGGGGAGAGGGACCGTGCCAGCCACAGGAAATGAAACGATTGCTGGCATCGGCGCTGAAATCCACCGACGATCCCACAGGCAGTGCCTCGTAGGCAGGCAGCAGGGTATAGCCATCCAGTCGCACCGCAGCGTCTGGCGATACGCCGACACGGACTTCAGCCAGGGGCAGGTCTTCAGGGAATACATACCTGGCTTCCAGCATCGTCCCGTCACGTCCATCGGCCGTGTCCAGCAGCGCATGGCGGTCGTAGGTCTGTGCCCCGTAACTGGCAACGACGTCGGCCCAGGCACCGTTGGCGGGGTGGGCCACGCCCTGCAGGCTGAGGGTGTAGTTGCCTGCGCACAGATCCTGGTAGGCGCCATAGGCCAAGGTCCCTTCCGCACCCTGCGAGAACAGCTTTCCATCCATCGCTTCACCGACGATCGTATGGCTCGCATCGAAGTGGGTGCGGATGATGAAATCGTTGCGCAGCTGGGATGCCGGGGGCGCTTCGCGTGCAGCCTGCAGCAGTTCCGGCACCAACGCGCCGGCCTTGAGCGATTGTTGTGACACCACGCGAGCCGTTCCGTCAGCGCTCCCCCACAGGCACCACTCATCGGCGGGCTGTCGTTCGTCGAACGCAAAGCAACGATCAATGTAGAGGACCTGCTGGGAATCACCGCCGGCCAGAAGGTGGCCAGAGCGGATGCCGTTCGTGCCAAGCTGGGCAATTCGGCCGCGGTCATCGGCAGCGATGGCCAAGGGCGGAGTCAGCGTCTGCTTACCCAACTGGATGACGCCATCCACCAACTGCAGGTGATCGTCGATCCGGCCCAGCTCCCATAGCGTGCTGGAATAGGCCATGAAACCTGGCAGGTGGTCCTCGCTGGCATCTGGTTCCCGACCGGGTCGGACACTCAATGAAGTACCTGCGCCCTTCACGGAAAGCTGTGAGCGGCCAAAGCCGAGTGCCACTCCCCCTTGCAGGGCATCAAGCAGTGAGGCGCCGGTATCGAGGGTGGTCGCGGGTCGATCAACCTGCCTCGCGCGCAGGTCGCTGCCGAACATGAGAAGAAGGTTGCTGCGATCAGCATCTCGCAACAGGTCGGCAATGTCGTTGGGCAGGGCCAGATGGTCCGATGCAACAACAATGATTGTATTGCGAGCGTAGGGACTGGCGCGGATGCGGCGTACGAAATCAGCAACCAGTCGGTCCGAGCAATGGATTGCGTCGAGCATCGGCCTGCGCTGGCCAAGCCCCTCATAGGCGACATCGAGGCAGGCATGGGGGATGTGTCCGCTTGGATGATGTGTATCCAGAGTCAGGCCGACGAGGGCGAAAGGCGTGGTCTGCTGCGAGAGCGCAGCGAAGCGGTCCCAGAGCGCATCCAACAGGACATCATCGTGGACGCCCCATGGCGAGAAACGGTTGTCGCCCAGCTTCAGGCTCTTGAAATAGGAGCGATCGCGTACCGTGCCGAAGCCGTGGCTGGCGAGGAACTGTCCCTTTCCAGCGAAATCAGAAGCGGCGCCACCGATGAACTCGACGTCGTATCCGCGCTCGCGCAGGTGATCGGTCAGGCAGTACGCGCCAGGCAGGAAGCGGCCGATGCTTGCATAGCCATTGGCGTCCTGGCTGAGGGAAAGGGGGACGCCGCACAGGGAACTGACCATGCCGGCGATCGTCCACGTGCCGCCTTCGCGCGAGTCCACGTGCCGGAAATCCACGGCCTCGCTGCGCAGCTTGTTCAACTCTGGCGCAAGGCCAGGGAATCGCGACTCATCGAGATAGGTGCGCTCGAAGCTTTCGGCGTAGAGAATCACCACGTTGCGGTGATTCCCGAGCGGGGCGTCGGGACGTACGTACTGGTCCCCTTGTGCCGGTGCAAGACGTGCCTGCCGATCCTGGCGTACCAGTGTCGCGACGTCGTAGACGATCGGATTGAAAACCAGCGTCGCCAGCAGAGAAGCCGCGAACAGGGGACCGGCGGGTGCCCACCTCCGTGCCGAATGCAGGCGGGGCATGAAAGCGAGGGCCAGGCATGCCACCAGTGCTGCCGAAAGCAGGCCGATGGGCAAGCTGAAATCAGCGGCGCCTGCGCCGCGCATGCCTGCGCGCAGATGATAGATCACGGCGTAATCGATGCCGTTGCCACTGAGTGCATCAATGAAAAGCCAGATCGCCAGCAGTGCTCCGCAGAGCGCAGTGACCAGCAGCTTCCATCGCTGTCCATGTGTGCAATGTCGCGCAAGCAACGCGAGCATTCCGATCCATGCCGCAAAAAACAGGCATTTCATCGCCATCTGCATTCTCTCCCTCCGGTTGGAGCGATGGGAGGGGAAATGCTACAGAATCAAGACAGCGCAAAAGGCGTGTTGCAATATGCCGACATGTTTTGACGAGTGGCAGGGTGGGCAATGTCTGCCCACCCTGCGAGTTGCTACGCAGGTTTCGACTACAGCGCCTTTTCCAGCTCCGGCAGGATCGCAAACAGATCGCCCACCAGACCGATATCGGCAATCTCGAAGATCGGCGAGTCCGGATCCTTGTTGATCGCGACGATCGTGCCGGCATCCTTGATGCCGGTCAGGTGCTGGATGGCGCCACTGATGCCGACGGCCACGTAAAGTTCCGGCGCGATGATCTTGCCGGTCTGGCCGACCTGCAGGTCGCTGGGCACGTAGCCGGCATCAACCGCAGCGCGCGAGGCACCGACGGCGGCACCGAGCTTGTCGGCCAGCTGGAAGATGACCTTGAAGTTCTCTTCCGAACCGACACCACGGCCACCGGAGACCACGCGCTTGGCGCTCTGCAGGTCCGGGCGGTCGCTGGCACCAGCGGCGAGGCCGACGAAGCGGGTGTGGGTCGGCAGGGCAGCATCGACGCTGGCCGCTTCGATGGTGGCGCTGCCGCCCTGGGCGGCTTCCGGCCACGAGGCGGCACGCACGGTGGCGACCACGATCTGGTCGGCCGGGGCTTCCACGGTGATGATCGCGTTGCCGGCGTAGATCGGGCGCTTGAAGGTGTGGCTGCCTTCAACGCTCATCAGGTCGGAAACCTGGTTGACGCCCAGCAGGGCGGCCACGCACGGCATCAGGTCCTTGCCGAAGGTGGTCGACGGGCCGAACACGTGGGTGTAACCCTTGGCCAGCTGCGCGATCTGCGGTGCCAGCACCTGGGCGATGGCCTGCGCGTTGGCAGCGTTGGCCAAGGTCAGGACCTTGGCGACGCCAGCGATCTTCGCGGCCTCCGCAGCCACGGCAGCCGGATCGGCGGCCAGCACCAGCACGTCGATGCTGGCACCGCTGATGGCGGCGGCAGCGCTGACGGTCTTGGCGGTAGCGGCGTTGAGCTTGCCGTCGTGGTGCTCGGCGATGACGAGAATCCTGCTCATTACAGCAACCCCTTCTGCTTGAGTGCGGCAACCAGTTCGGCCGCGTCCTTGACCATCACACCCTTGCTGCGCTTGGACGGCGCGGCGTACTGGGTGGTCTTGAAGGTGTCGGCGGCTTCAACGCCGAGGTCGGCCAGCTGCAGGGTCTCCAGCGGCTTGGCCTTGGCCTTCATGATGTCCGGCAGCTTGATGAAGCGCGGCTCGTTCAGGCGCAGGTCGGTGGTGACCACGGCCGGCAGATCGACTTCCAGCGTTTCCAGGCCGGCGTCGACTTCGCGGGTCACCGTGGCCTTGCCGTCGGCAATGTCCAGCTTGCTGGCGAAGGTCGCCTGCGGGCGCCCCCACAGCGTGGCCAGCATCTGGCCGGTTTGGTTGGCGTCGTCGTCGATCGCCTGCTTGCCCAGGATCACCAGGTCCGGCTGTTCCTTCTCGATCAGCTTGAGCAGGGTGCGCGCGGCGGTCAGCGGCTGGATGGCCTGGTCGGTGACCACATGGACGGCGCGGTTGGCGCCCATGGCCAGGCCGTTGCGCAGGTGCGCCTGGGCATCGGCCGGGGCGATGGTGGCGACCACGACTTCGCTGGCGATGCCCTTGTCGCGCAGGCGCAGGGCCTCTTCCAGGGCGATTTCATCGAAGGGGTTGGGGGACAGCTTGACGCCGTCGGTGACCACGCCGGAACCGTCCGGCTTGACCTGAATGCGGACGTTGTAGTCCACCACGCGCTTGTACGCGACGAGGATTTTCATCTGGTACGGGGTCCTTCAATAACGGAGAGAACGTCCGGTCCTCGCACAGCAACCGGTTCGGGGGTGGGACCCCGATTCTAACTGGCCTTTGTCGACCATGCGAATGCGTATGGTGAAACGGCGTCCTGTATCCACGTCGCCTGAATGGCTACTCTAGCGGCCGGTTCCGCTGCCCCGCCACATGCCTTCATTGACCTCGCCCCCTCCATACCGCCTGCTGCTGGCGATTGCCGTTGCTGGTGTGGCCATGCGCCTGCTGTTCGTGCAATGGATCCCCTTGCAGCCCGTTGCCGATTTCGGCCGCTATCTGGAGGTTGCCAGCAGCGTTGCCAGCGGTGGCGGCTTCCGGATTTCAGGCATTCCCTATGTGTCCCAGCCTCCGTTGTACCCCGGAATGCTCGGCGCCTGGTTCATGCTCACCGGCGTGAACGTGGGCGCGGGCAAGATTCTCAATGTCCTGCTCTGGGCCGGCACGCTGGTTTCGTGGGTCGGTCTGGGGGTGCGCCTCCAGCTGCGCCCGGCCTGGCAGGTTGCCTCTCTGGCAGTGCTGGCATTCCATCCGGCGCTGGTCGCCTACAGCAATGTACTGGGTACCGAATCGCTGTCACTGTTCCTTGCCGTGTTCGGCATGCTTGTGGCGGTCGTGCGTTTTCCGGGCCGATGGCTGCTGCTGGGAGCCGTGCTGGCACTTACCGCGTTGAACCGGCCACAGATGCTGCCGTTGCCGGGAGCCGTGGCACTGGCGTTGCTCCTGCGTGATGGGATGCGCATCGCCACCTGGCGGCGGATCAGCATGGTGGTGCTGGGTTTTCTGCTGGTACTGGGGCCGTGGACCCTGCGCAACGCAGTTCTTTTCGGCCAGTTTGTGCCCGTCAGTGCAAACAGCGGGTATGTGCTGATGGTCAACAACAACGATGCCAATACGCATGGCGGGTGGATGCCCTTGAAGGATGTCCCCCTCCAGGCTGACGACAAGGCCCGGTTCGCCGATGCTGGATTTCCCCAAGGGTTCTTCAGCGGAGAAAGCGAGGACTGGAAGCTCCGCCACTGGACGCCTGCGGCCGACGTGATTGGCTCAGCAATTGGCCGCCGTTGGATTTCCGAACACCCCGGCCGCTTCCTGGAGTTGGCGCTGCTGCGCGTGCGCGGATCGTTCGATGTCGGCAGCCTCCTGCATTGGCCGTTCCTGGAGAGAGGCGGTGCTCCGGTGTGGCTGGGTAGGTTGACGCTGGCACTCAACATTGCGTTGACGGCCTGGACGATGGTTGCGCTGCTGCGCATCTGCCTCCACCTGCGCCGCTGGCAGCCCGTTCATTGGCTTGCCGTGGCCACACTTGGCCTGGGAATGGTGTCGATCCTGCTGTTCGAGGGGCAGGGACGCTACCTCCTGCCACTGGTCCCAGGGGCGCTGTTCATCATTGCCGCCGCGGGCAGGCTACGCTTGCCCAGCCGGATCAACGCTTGATATCCCGTGGTCCTCCGAACCCTTCGCTGCAGACACGTCCCAACCCGTACCAATCAGGAGAACAGGTAGTGCCCACATGGCTTGTCACCGGCGGTGCCGGATTCATTGGCGGTAACTTCGTTCTCGAAGCGGTCGCCCGTGGCATCAAGGTCGTCAATCTCGACGCACTGACCTACGCCGGCAACCTGAAGACCCTGGCCAGCCTGGACGGCAACCCGCGGCATGTGTTCGTGCAGGGCGATATCGGCGACAGCGCGCTGGTCGCCCGCCTGCTGACCGAGCACCAGCCCGATGCAGTGCTGAACTTCGCCGCCGAAAGCCACGTGGACCGCTCCATCGACGGCCCAGGCGCCTTCATCCAGACCAATGTGGTGGGCACCCTGGGTTTGCTTGAAGCGGTACGCGACTACTGGAAGGCGCTGCCGGCCGGACAAGGGGCGGCCTTCCGCTTCCTGCATGTGTCCACCGATGAGGTGTATGGCACCCTGGGCGAGACCGGCAGGTTCAGTGAAACCACCCCGTACGCCCCGAATTCGCCGTACTCGGCGTCGAAGGCCGCTTCGGACCACCTGGTGCGTGCGTTCCACCACACCTACGGGCTGCCGGTGCTGACCACCAACTGCTCCAACAACTACGGCCCGTATCACTTCCCCGAGAAGCTGATCCCGCTGGTAATCGCCAAGGCGCTGGCTGGCGAACCGCTGCCGGTGTACGGCGATGGCAAGCAGGTGCGCGACTGGCTGTTCGTGTCCGACCACTGCGAAGCGATCCGCACCGTGCTGGCCAAGGGCCAGGTCGGCGAGACCTACAACGTCGGCGGCAACTCGGAAAAGCAGAACATCGAAGTGGTGCAGGCGATCTGCGCACTGCTGGACCAGCGCCGTCCGCGCGAGGACGGCAAGCCGCGCAGCAGCCAGATCACCTATGTCACCGACCGTCCTGGCCATGACCGCCGCTATGCGATCGATGCGTCCAAGCTGAAGAACGAGCTGGGCTGGGAACCGGCCTACACCTTCGAACAGGGCATCACCTTCACCGTTGACTGGTACCTGGACAACCAGGACTGGGTCAACGGCGTGCTCGACGGCAGCTACCGCCTGCAGCGCATCGGCACCACGGACTGAACCCAGGAGACACCATGACCCAGCGCAAGGGCATCATCCTCGCCGGTGGCTCCGGCACCCGCCTATATCCAATCACCAAGGGTGTCAGCAAGCAGCTGCTGCCGGTGTACGACAAGCCGATGATCTACTACCCGCTCAGCGTACTGATGCTGGCGGGCATCCGCGAAGTGCTGATCATCAACACCCCGCACGAGCAGGCGCTGTTCCAGCAGCTGCTGGGCGACGGTTCGCAGTGGGGAATGGACATCCAGTACGCGGTGCAGCCGAGTCCGGATGGCCTGGCCCAGGCCTACCTGATCGGCCGCGACTTCGTGGCTGGCAAGCCGAGCTGCCTGGTGCTGGGCGACAACATCTTCCACGGCCACGGCCTGCGCGAGGTGCTCAAGCGTGCTGACGAGCGCGTGCACGGCTCGACCGTGTTCGGGTATTGGGTCAATGACCCGGAACGGTATGGCGTGGCCGAGTTCGACCAGGGCGGCAAGGTGATCGATCTGGTGGAGAAGCCGGAAAAGCCGCGCTCCAACTATGCGGTGACCGGCCTGTACTTCTATGACGGCAAGGCCTGCGATTACGCGGCCGAATTGAAGCCGTCACCGCGTGGCGAACTGGAGATCACCGATCTCAACAAGCGTTACCTGGCCGAAGGCGACCTGCACCTGGAGGCGCTCGGCCGTGGCTATGCGTGGCTGGATACCGGTACCCACCAGTCGCTGCTGGAAGCATCCAACTTCATCGAGACGATCCAGACCCGTCAGGGCCTGCAGGTCTGCTGTCCCGAGGAAATCGCGTTCGGCAAGGGCTGGATCAACGCTGGACAATTGGAAGCGCTGGCCGCGCCGTTGATCAAGAACAGCTACGGTGAATACCTGCATAAGCTCGCCGTGCGTGGAGTCGTTCCATGAAAGTGATTGAAACCCGGTTGCCCGGCTGCGTGGTGATCGAGCCGGCGGTGTTCGGCGATGCCCGCGGTTATTTCTTCGAAACCTGGAATGCCGAGCGCTTCGCCGCGCTGGGCCTGCCGGACCGTTTCGTGCAGAGCAACGTGTCGACGTCCGCACAGGGCGTGCTGCGCGGCCTGCATTACCAGTGGCCGCGGCCGCAGGGCAAGCTGGTCAGCGTGCTGGAAGGCGAGGTCTACGACGTGGCCGTGGATATCCGCCGCGGTTCGCCGACCTTCGGTCAGTGGGAAGCGGTGGTGCTGAGCGCGGAGAACAAGAAGCAGTTCTGGATTCCAGAGGGCTTCGCGCACGGTTTCGCCGTACTGTCCGAGCGTGCGGTGTTCAGTTACCTGTGCACCGAGGTCTACCTCAAGGACTTCGATGCCGGCGTACGCTGGAATGACGCCGGCATCGCCGTGGACTGGCCGGTCAGCGCACCGACCCTGTCGGCCAAGGACGAGAACGCACCGTTCCTCAAGGACATTGCTGAAGATCGCCTGCCGGTCTACGTGCCATGACCGTGCTGGTGTTCGGTGGCAACGGGCAGGTGGGCCAGGAGTTGCTGCGCGCGCTGGCGCCGCTGGGGAAGGTGATTGCAACCACGCGCAGCGGCCAACTGCCCGACGGAAGTACCTGTGAAACGGCCGATTTCGGCCAGCCCGACAGCCTGCCGGCATTGCTGGACCGCGTGCAGCCATTGGTGGTGGTCAATGCGGCGGCTTACACCGCTGTTGATCACGCCGAACAGGACGTCGATGCGGCCTTCGCCGCCAACGCGCAGGCACCAGGCGTGATCGCGCGCTGGTGTGCGGCGCATGGCGTGCCGTTCGTGCATTACTCCACCGACTACGTGTTCGACGGCCAGGGCAGCGCGCCCTACCGCGAGGACCAGCCGACCGCACCGCTCGGCGTGTATGGCACGAGCAAGCGCGATGGCGAGGACGCGGTGCGTGCGGCCGGTGGCCGCCATCTGATCTTTCGCACGGCGTGGGTGTATGCCTCGCACGGCGCGAACTTCCTGCGCACCATGCTGCGCGTGGGCGCCGAGCGCGATGCGTTGCGGGTGGTGGCCGACCAGATCGGTACACCGACGCCGGCCGGGTTGATCGCCGATGTCACCGCGCAGGCACTGCAGCATCCTGGGCAGTTGTCGGGTACCTGGCACCTGACCGCCAGCGGCCAGACCAGCTGGCATGGCTTTGCCGAGGCCATATTTGCCGAGGCGTTGGCCAGCGGCGTGTTGGCCAAGGTGCCGACGGTCGAGGCGATTCCCAGTTCCGAGTATCCGACCCCGGCCAGGCGCCCGGCCTGGTCGGTGCTGGACAACCGCAAGCTGCAGCAGGATTTCGGCGTCGTGCTGCCGAGCTGGCAGGATGGCCTGAAGCGGGTGATGGCGGAGCTGGCCTGACGGCCGTAGCGCCGGGCCAAGCCCGGCGACGCAGCGCTGCCGGGCCGATCAGGAACGGGTCAGAGCCCGTTGCGCAGCAACGGGATCCGACCCCGGGCAAACCTCAGCTGCGCCCGTAGGTATCCTCGAACCGCACGATGTCATCCTCGCCCAGGTAGCTGCCGGACTGCACTTCGATCAGTTCCAGCGGCAGCTTGCCCGGGTTGCGCAGGCGGTGGGTCACGCCCAGCGGAATATAGGTGCTCTGGTTCTCGCTGAGCAGGATCACCTCGTCACCACGGGTCACTTCAGCGGTGCCGCTGACCACGATCCAGTGTTCGGCGCGATGGTGATGCATCTGCAGGCTCAGCGTGCCGCCGGGCTTGACCGTGATCCGCTTGACCTGGAAGCGCTCGCCGTTGTCGATCGAATCGTAGGCACCCCACGGGCGATAGACCTTGCGGTGCCAGGTGGCCTCGCTGCGGCCTTCGGCCTTCAGCTGCGCCACTACGGTCTTGACCTCCTGCATGCGGTCCGCCTTGCCGACCAGCACCGCGTCGTCGGTTTCCACCACCACCACGTCATCCAGCCCGACCAGCGCCACCAGGCGCTGTGCGTAGGCATAGGTGTTGCGGCAGTCGATGGCGATCACGTCGCCCTGGTGGGCGTTGCCATCGCCGTCCTGCTGCGAGACATCGCGCAGCGCGGTCCACGAGCCGACATCGTTCCAGCCGGCATCCAGTGGAATCACCACGGCATCGGCGGTCTTCTCCATCACCGCATAGTCGATCGAATCGGACGGAACGGCAGTGAAGGCCTCCTTGTCCAGGCGGGTGAAATCGGCATCGCGACGCGCCTGCTGCCAGGCCTGGCGGCTGCCGGCGAGCATGGCGGGCTGGAAGCATTCCAGCTCCTGCAGGTAGCGCGAGGCCTTGAACAGGAACATGCCGCTGTTCCAGTAGTACTGGCCGCTGCTGACGTAGCGGGTGGCGGTGCCCAGGTCGGGCTTCTCGACGAAGCGCTCGACCGCGCGCAGGCCCTGGCCATCGGCGGCCTTGATATAGCCGTAGCCGGTTTCCGGGCCGGTCGGCACGATGCCGAAGGTCACCAGCTTTCCGGCTTCGGCGGCAGCGGCGGCAGCCTGGACGGCGCTGCGGAATGCAGTCTCGTTGTTGATCACATGATCGGAGGGCAGCACCAGCAGCAGCGCGTCGCCGCCGTCGCGGGTGGCTTCCAGCGCGGCCACCGCGATCGCCGGTGCCGTGTTGCGGCCGACCGGCTCAAGGATGATCGCGGCTGGCTCGGCGCCAACCTGCTGCAGCTGCTCGGCGGCAACAAAGCGGTGTTCCTCGTTGGCAATCACCAACGGGCCGCGCGCGGCAATCGGCGCCACCCGCTGCCAGGTGGCCTGCAGCATCGTCTGTTCGCTGGCCAGCGGAAGGAACTGCTTGGGATAGGCTTCGCGCGAAAGCGGCCACAGACGGGTACCGGAGCCACCGGACAGGATGACAGGCTGGATAGTGCTCATGGCCTTCCTTTGATTATTTCTGCAGCAGGGAGGAAATCTCGTCGGTACGCGCCTGCATCAATGCAGCGTCTCCCCGCGATTCCACATTCAGGCGCAGCAGCGGTTCAGTGTTGGAGCTGCGCAGGTTGAAGCGCCAGTCGCCGAAATCGGCGCTGACGCCATCGGTGTAGTCCAGCGCGGGCGACTGCGCGGCGAAGTGTTCCATCACGCGTGTGACCGCAGCCTTGGCATCGGCAACCTTGAAGTTGATCTCACCGCTGCAAGGGTAGGCGGCCATGCGGTCTTCAACCCAGTCGGCCAGCGAGCGGCCGCTTTCGGAGACCAGCTGGGCGATCAGCAGCCACGGAATCATGCCCGAGTCGGCATACGCGAACTCGCGGAAGTAGTGGTGGGCGCTCATCTCGCCGCCGTACACGGCATCCTCCGCGCGCATCTTTTCCTTGATGAAGGCGTGGCCACTCTTGCACAGCACTGGCACGCCACCGGCCTGTTCGACCATCTCCACGGTGTTCCAGACCAGGCGGGGGTCATGCACGACCTTGCCACCCGGATGGTGGGCGAGGATTGCCTTGGCCAGCAGGCCGACCAGGTAGTAGCCCTCGATGAAGCGGCCGTTGTGGTCGAAGAAGAAACAGCGGTCGAAATCGCCATCCCACGCAATGCCGAAGTCCGCGCCATGTTCGCGCACGGCGTCGGCGGTGGCGGCGCGGTTTTCCGGCAACAGTGGATTGGGAATGCCGTTGGGGAAGCTGCCGTCCGGTTCGTGGCAGATGCGGATGAACTCGAACGGCAGGTGCGGTGCCAGCAGGTCGACGATGGCACCGGCGCCGCCGTTGCCGGCGTTGACAACGATCTGCAGTGGCTTGAGCTTGCTGGTGTCAACGTAGCTCAGCAGGTGCTGGATGTAGGCGCTCTTGTCATGCTGGGCGATCTGGCCGGCGCGAGGCGGCTGTGCCGCGGATGAATCGGCGGCGACCGCATCGGAGATCGCGAACAGGCCGGTATCGGAGCTGATCGGCCGGGCGTTCTCCTTGACCAGCTTCATGCCGTTGTAATCCATTGGATTGTGGCTGGCAGTGACCATCACCCCGCCGGCAGCCCCCAGGTGATCGGTCTGGAAATAGACCTCCTCGGTGCCACACAGGCCGATGTCGATGACTTCGCGGCCGGCACCGCGCAGGCCGGTCGCCAGCGCGTCCTGCAGCGCGGGGCTGGTCAGGCGGACGTCGTGGCCCAGCACCACCGGGCCCGGAGCGAGCTGTGCATTCAGGGCCGTGCCGATCCGGCGTGCCAGGTCTTCGTTCAGTTCTTCCGGCACGCGGCCGCGGATGTCATAGGCCTTGAAGGCGGGCAGGGGCATCGGTCAGATCCAATGTGAGCTTAGCCACTGATTGTAGCCTTTGTCCTGTATGGGAATCGTTTCCATTCCGCAACTCCCGGTGATTGGCTGAGGGTATCGGGTACGCGGGGGCGCCCGTACCGCTTGGCAAGCGGGTAAACGGCCGCTGGCTGGGCGATCACGGCCAGGCCAGCCTCCGTCAAGTGGCCGGGAGCCAGCAGCAGCCCCAGGAGTTCCTGCCACTGGCAGCCAAACGCGATCACGCCGTTGCTGGCGTACTTGACGTGGCGGAGCAGGACCGGCGGGCGATGGCCGGACGCGGACAGCTGCAGGGATGACGCAGGCTTGTGGCGCGGTTGCTTCCCCCCGCCAGGAATTTCTGGCCGAGCATTTCACCCTGGCGACGCGCCTGTCGCCGCATGGCTGCGTGCCGCGACATCTGACAGGCAGCGTTCACCCTTTTCCAGCGGCCACGCGTCCGTCCCGCGAAGCAGGCCCTCTTCGTTGCAGGTCCGGGCCATCAGTGCGGGCGAGCCGGGCGCCGCGCCCACCACCGGCAGGAGAAACCCCCATGCAACGCAGCCCTTGGCGATGCCTCGGCAATGCTGCGGCGCATCCAGCTCTTTCGTTGCCTCCGGCTAGAATGCGGTCATCCTCAACGTGCAGGGCAGTAGAGCAATGCAGCAATCGACTTCCGGCGGAAAGCGCGGCAAGCGCTTCGCCAGTGCGACGGAGGCCCTGCAGGGGGTGGTCGCCGATGGACAGACCCTGGCCGTGGGCGGCTTTGGCCTGTGTGGCATTCCCGAGGCGCTGATCGCTGCGCTGCGCGACAGTGGCGTCAAGGGCCTGACCGTGATCTCCAACAATGCCGGTGTCGATGGCTTCGGACTGGGCCAGCTGCTGGAAACCCGGCAGATCAAGAAAATGATTTCGTCCTACGTGGGCGAGAACAAGGAATTCGAACGGCAGTTTCTGGCTGGTGAGCTGGAGCTGGAGTTCAACCCGCAGGGCACACTGGCCGAGCGCCTGCGTGCCGGTGGTGCGGGTATTCCGGCATTCTTCACTGCCACCGGCTATGGCACGGTGGTTGCCGAGGGCAAGGAAACCCGCGAGTTCGACGGCAAGCACTACGTGATGGAGACGGCGCTGCGCGCCGATGTGGCACTGGTCAAGGCCTGGAAGGCCGACGAGGCCGGCAACCTGGTGTTCCGCAAGACCGCACGCAACTTCAACCCGGCCTGTGCGATGGCCGGCAAGGTCTGCATCGTGGAAGTGGAGGAGGTGGTGCCGGTCGGTGCCATCGACCCGGACCAGGTGCACCTGCCAGGCATCTATGTGCACCGCATCGTGCACAACGCGCATCCTGAGAAGCGAATCGAACAGCGCACCATCCGCGCGGAGGGCAACTGACATGGCGTGGACCCGTGACGAGATGGCGGCACGCGCCGCCCAGGAGCTGACCGATGGCGCCTACGTGAACCTGGGCATCGGCCTGCCGACGCTGGTTGCCAATCACATTCCCGAAGGCGTGGATGTGTGGCTGCAGTCGGAGAACGGCCTGCTCGGCATCGGCCCGTTCCCGACCGACGCTGAAGTCGATGCGGACCTGATCAATGCCGGCAAGCAGACGGTTACGGCGCGTGCCGGTGCCAGCTACTTCGGCAGCCACGACAGCTTCGCGATGATCCGCGGTGGCCATGTGAACCTGGCCATCCTTGGCGCCATGCAGGTCACCGACAAGGGTGACCTGGCCAACTGGATGGTGCCCGGCAAGATGGTCAAGGGCATGGGCGGGGCAATGGACCTGGTCGCCGGCGTGCAGCGCGTTGTGGTGCTGATGGAGCACACTGCCAAGAACGGCGAGCACAAGATCCTGGCCGAATGCACGCTGCCGTTGACCGGCGTGGGCGTGGTCGACCGCATCATCACCGATCTGGCGGTGTTCGACGTGACTGAAAAGGGCCTGTTGCTGGTGGAGGCCGCGCCGGGTGTCAGCGATGAAGAGCTGAAGGAAAAGACCGGCGTCGCGTTCCGGCGTTGAGGACAACGATGTTGCCGCGCAGCGCCAGCCTCAGGGTTGGCGTTGTGGGCCTCCGACGACGTAGCCGGCGTTGGCAACAAGGTCCGGCAGCAACTGCATGACCGGATCAAGTGCATCGTCGTTGTCCAGCTCACTGGGATAGCAGTGCGCATCCAGCAGTGACCGCAACGCCGACGCCCGCAGCCACATCGTGCCTGCTGTCTGCGGCGTAGGGGTGTCGGCCATCCCCAGCCGCGCCGCCCAGCGGAGATGACGGCGTGTAACGGCGACGGCCTCCGGAGTGGATGCCGCGAACATGCCCAGCGCAGGTTGCTCATCGAACTGTTGAAGCACAGCGTCGAGATCCGCCGTTCCTGGTAGCTGCGGTCTTGCCTCGCCGCTTCCGCGGAGGTCCAGCCAGCAGGCCAGCAACGATGGATCCGGACCAAAAGCCTCCAGGACCTGCACGATGCTGGACAGGGCATTGCCCGCATGGCCGATGATATCGACCGCAGCGTCATGAGGGCGCTGCGCCATTGGAATGAAAACACGGTAGCTCACGCCCAGGCCGCTGGCGGCCTCGCAAGCTGTAGCGATCAGCCCGGGATCATCAATGAGAATCAGCAGGCAGGCCCGCAGGGGGCCGGCGGGCGAAGCCGGGGACAGCGCTTGGCGCGTCGCGTCAAGCCAGGCATGCCCAAGCCGGGCATCCGGTTCCAGCACCGCGCCTTCGGCCCATTCGTTCCAGGCATTGATGAAGACCATGCGTTGGCGCGCAGGCGCCAGGGCCAGGCGTTCATGGATCGTGGTGCGCAACCAGTCGCGGTAGCCACGGGGTGAGGCGTGCAGGTACACGCGGCCGCGGCCGGAACGACGCGCCTCGTTGTCCCAGCCCGGGTTCACGCCAGGATAGAGCGGATAATCCGGCAGTGGCCGCGCTGCGATTTCTGCAGCCAGTTCGCGCCAGTCGCGTACATCGCCATTGAAGGCAGGATTGAGCAGCCACTGCTGTGCCGACAACGAGCGCGGGTTACTCATGTTCGGCGGGAATTCGACGGCGGCATCAAAGCCGATATCGCGCGGATCCGGTCGCTCGAAGCCTTGGACGTAGGCCAGGTGGATCTCGCCCACGCCGTTGTCGCGGCACCAGCGGCGCCAGCGCTCGGCAGTCGCCCGGGCGTCGGGCAGCAGGTTCGGGCGATAGACCAGCAGCATCGGCCGACCCTCGACCTTCAATGCACGGCGGTCGCGCAGGTAGGGCGCGACATGTGCGATGAAGGCCAGATCGTCCTCTGCGCTGTGCTGCTGGCCGATCAGGATGTCGTCGTCGCGGCCGTCCCAGCGTCGTGCCCAGTTCTCGTTGGCCCAGCACAGGCAGAACGGCAGGTCGATGCTGTCATCGGCCAGCCATTGACGCAGCGGGTCCTCCATCAGGGTGCGGCCGCTGAACCAATAGTAGTAGAAGCAGAATGCGCCGATGCCGTACTCCGCAGCCAAGCGTGCCTGGTCACGCATCACCTGCGGGTTGCGCAGGTCATAAAAGCCGAGGTCGGCCGGCAGGCGGGGTTGGATGTGACCCTCGAACTGCGGCAGGGCGCGGGTGACGTTGCGCCACTCGGTAAAGCCCTTGCCCCACCAGGCGTCGTTCTCCGGGAAGGTATGGAACTGCGGCAGGTAGAAAGCGACCAGCGTCGCCGGCATGGGTGACGGCAATGCTCCCTCACGCCATGGCACGTGGCCGATCGCCGGTTCATCGGCACGCCAGCGCAGCTGGGCACTGGCGCGCGCGCCCCCCTCATCCTGCTGCCCCTTGGGGGGCGGCGGCACCCAGTCGCCATGCCGTGCCAACAGCCGGGTGCGCAACCGGTCGCGCTGCGCCTGCGGCAACGGCAAGGCCCGGAACACGGCGCGCAGCAACGGGAACAGCGACTGGCGCAGGCTCATCGGGCGAGGCCTCGCGACAGCGGGCGGTAGGACGGAATCAGCATCTGGGCAACGGTCATGGCGCCATTTTCGGTGCTGGCGGCCATGACGGCAAACGGCGGCGTGCTAGCGTGTGACCATGCTGTTCCCCCACGACCTGCCCGATGCCGATGTCCTGCACCTGCCTGGATGGCTGGCTGCGGCCGAGGCCGACCAGCTCCTGTATTCGCTGCAGGCCGAAGTGCCCTGGGAAACCCATCGCATCCGCATGTTCGGCAACTGGGTGGACTCGCCGCGGCTGAGCTGCTGGATCGGCGACCCGCAGGCCCGCTATCGCTATTCCGGTGCCGAGTTCGTGCCGCGCCCCTGGCCACCGGTGTTGCAGGCCATGCGCGGGCGCCTGGAAGCCGAAGGCCACGGCCGCTTCAACAGCGTGCTGCTGAACCGCTACCGCGGTGGCGGTGACTACATGGGCTGGCACAGCGATGACGAGCCGGAGCTGGGTCCGGCCCCGGTGATCGCTTCGCTGAGCCTGGGCGCGGCGCGCCGATTCCTGCTGCGACGCCGCGACGACCCGGCACGCAAGGCTGAATTCGTGCTGGGCCACGGCGACCTGCTGCTGATGGCCGGACAGACCCAGCGCTTCTACCAGCACGCGCTGCCGAAGATGGCGCGGGTGCACGGCGAGCGGATCAACCTGACCTTCCGTTGGATTTCGCCGCGTTGACGAAGAAGGGGTCAGATCCCTTTCCGGCCGGAAAGGGACCTGACCCCGTAACCACATGCCCGGCGAATGCTGCGATCAGCGCGCAACGGTCGGCTGGTCGGCCTGCCCGCTCTGCAGCGTCCAGCCCACCACGTCCTGCGCCAGCTGCTGCAGGCCACGCTCGAACGCGGCGGTCACCGCCGGTACGTCGGTGCTGCCGACCGGCTGCGCCTGGCGGAAGGTGCGGTCAGCGACCACACGCTGGTCGGCGACATGGATCAGCTTGGCGTTGACCTCAATCACCACGGTCGGCGTGGCCTGGCCCTGGTAATCCGATTCGAAGCGGCGCACATCGGTGGACAGCTTGTAGTCGGCGCGGATGCCGGCGGTGCTGCGGGCCACGCCGCGGATGCGGCCGGAATCCTCGAAGCCACGCAGCAGGGTGTCTTCGATCATGTCGGTGGCCGGTTGCGCCCAGCTGGCACCCTTGTAGATCTCAAGCTGCGACGGTGTCGGCCGCACATTGATGCGCGGGCTGTCGACCATGCGCGCGGCGCTGGGCTTGGCCAGTACCAGCTGCCAGCTGGCCTGCGGCCACGCCGGGTCCGCCTTGACCTGCACGGACGGCGAGTACAGCGTCACCGCGGTTTTCTCGCTGCTGCCGAGGATGGAGCAGCCCCCCAGCAGGGTGACCATCGAAGCGGCCAGCAGCAGGCGCGGAAGAGTGGTCGGGCTCATTTGGGTTCGAACTCCTTCGGTGCGTCGCGGCCCAGCAGGTAGCGCGCGGGGTTGTTCTCGAGGCGGTCGCTGACCCGGCGCAGGTCGCGGATCAGGCCGCGCAGTTCGGTCAGCGTCGGGCCCAGCTGGCCGAGGCCATCGTTGGCGAAGCTGTTGATCGCGGCGCGGTTCTCGCCAAGGATCGAATCGGCGTTGCCGGCGGCCGAGTCGAGCTTGGCCAGGGTCGCGTCGAGCTTGTCGATGATGCCGGGCAGCTGCTGCACCAGGTTCCTGTCCAGGCGCTCGATGGTGCCGTTGGTGGTCTTCAGCGTGGTGTCCAGGCTGCGGGCGGCATCGCGCGCGCTGAGCAGCAGCGCCTGCGTGCCCTGGTCACGGTCGGCCAGGCCGCCGCTGATCGTCTCCAGGTTGGCCAGCGTCGCGTTGATCGAGGCCACGTTGCGGTCGCTGAGGATCTGGTCCATGCGCTCGACGATGCGGTTGGCGACGTCGGTGATGTTCTGCAGCGCAGAGGGCGTGGTCGGGATGATCGGTGCCGGGTCCTTGTTGACCGTGGTCAGCGCCGGCGACTGCGGCGTGCCGCCGCTGAGCTGGATGATCGACGGGCCGGTCAGGCTGGTGATCGCCAGCTTGGCGCGGGTATCGGTCTTGACCGGCGTGTTGGAGTTCAGGCGGATGCGCGCGACTACCTGGCGCGGGTCGTCCGGCACCAGGTTCAGTTCGGTGATCGAGCCCACCGCGATGCCGTTGTACTGCACCGGGCTGCCCACCGACAGGCCGGTCACCGCTTCGCGGAACACCACGCGGTACTCCTGCCAGGTACGGTCGGAGGAGTATTTGGCGGCCCACAGGCCGAAGGCCAGCAGGGCCAGGCCGGTGATCAGGGTGAACGCGCCGATCAGCACGTAGTTGGCTTTGGTTTCCATGGCTCAGGCACTCTCGATCTGTTCGCCACGCGCGGCGCGCGCGCGGGGTCCGTGGAAGTATTCCTGGATCCACGGATGATCCAGTTTCTCGATGTCAGGCAAGGGTGCGTTGGCCACCACCCTGCGGTCGGCGATCACCGCGACCCGGTCGCAGATCGCGTACAGCGTGTCCAGGTCGTGGGTGATCAGGAACACTGTCAGCCCCAGCGCTTCCTGCAGGGTCTTGATCAGGCGGTCGAACGCGGCCGCGCCGATCGGGTCGAGGCCGGCGGTGGGTTCGTCCAGGAACAGCAATGGCGGATCCAGCGCCAGTGCCCGGGCCAGGCCGGCGCGCTTGCGCATGCCGCCGGACAGCTGCGAGGGCAGCTTGTTGATCGCATCGGCGGGCAGGCCGGCCAGCTTCACTTTCAGCAGCGCCAGTTCGTAGTGCCAGCGCTCGGGCAGCTCGCGATGGTGTTCCTTCAGCGGCACCTGCACGTTCTCGCCCACGGTCAGCGAGGAGAACAGGGCGCCATCCTGGAACAACACGCCGGTGTTGCGCTCGATGTGCAGCCGGCTCTCGGCGTCGTCGGCACGCGCGTCGCGGCCGAGTACTTCGATCTGCCCGGCATCGGGCACGCGCAGGCCGAGGATCGAGCGCATCAGCACCGATTTGCCGGTACCGGAGCCGCCGACCACGCCCAGGATTTCGCCGCGGCGCACATCCAGATCCAGGTCTTCGTGCACGGTCTGGCTGCCGAAGCGGTTGACCAGGCCACGCACGCGGATGGCCAGTTCGTGGCCCTGGTCGTCGCGCATGTCGATGGAGTCGGGGAGGGCGGCTGTGCTCATGTCACCAGTCCATGTGCATGAACCACAACGCTGCGAAGGCGTCGATGATGATCACCAGCGAGATCGTCTGCACCACGCTGGAGGTGGTGCGCTCGCCGACCGACTGCGCGGTACCCTCGACCTTCAGTCCTTCCAGGCAGCCGATCAGGCCGATCACCAGCGCGAACACGGGTGCCTTGGACAGGCCGACCAGCAGGTGCCGCACTTCCATCGTCTCGTGCATGCGCGCGATGTACATCTGCGGCGGGATGTCGAGGTCGAACGCGCCGACGGTGATGCCGCCGGCCAGGCCCGCGATCATCGCGATGAAGGTCAGCAAGGGCAGGGTGACCAGCAGCGCCAGCAGTCGCGGCAGCACCAGCAGGTCGACCGGGTCCAGGCCCAGCGTGCGCATTGCATCGATCTCCTCGCGTGCCTTCATCGCACCAATCTGCGCGGTGAACGCACTGGCGGTGCGGCCGGCCAGCACGATCGCGGTCAGCAGTACCGCGAACTCGCGCAGGAAGGCGATGTTGACCAGCTCGACCACGTAGATCTCGGCGCCGAAGTCGCGCAGGATGGTCGAGCCGAGGAATGCGATCACCGCACCCACCAGGTAGGACAGCAGCGCCACCAGCGGTACCGCATCCAGCCCCACCTGCTCCATCTGGTGCACGGTGGCGGTCAGCCGGAAGCGGCGGGGTTCCTTGACCAGCCGGGCCGCCTTGACCAGGTTCTCGCCGAGGAAACTGCACAGCGCCTTGATGTTGTGGCCAGTGGCGTGGACGCTGACACCCAGGCGTTCCAGCGCGGCCAGCACGCCGAAATCCCGCTTGGGCTTGGGGCGGTCGTCGGCCACTTCCTCGATGGTGCACACCAGCGCCTGGTGGTCCGCGCGGAACTGCAGTGCGTCTTCGTGCAGATCGGCACGGTGGGCCACGCGCAGCACCTGCAGCACGCCGGCCGAATCCAGCTGCTCGATGCCGGTGGCATCGATGCCGGTCAGCTTGTCGGGAACGCCGTGCAGGACCTCGGCCGCGGCCAGCGCGGTCTTCAAGGTCCAGGTGCCGGACAGGTGGATCAGGCCCGGGTCATGGGCATCCTGTTCGAGCTGGGGGGCGAGGTTCGGGGTGACGTGGGCCATTCGGGTCGCAGCATAACCGTTCTGTATCGGGCTTCGCGTCGAACTCGGATGAATTTCTCCGGTGGGCCCCAGCGTAGGTAATACTACGGCGCATGTCCGCAGACGCTCACACGATCCCCACGCCCCAGGCCACCTACGCACAGCGCGTGGCCTTTGTTTCCGAGATCGCCGGACGCCTGCACAGCTATGGCACCACGGCCCAGCGCCTGGAAACGGCGGTGGTGGCACTGGCCCGCCAGCTCGATCTGGATTGTGAACCTTGGTCGAATCCCACCGGTATCATCCTCAGCTTCAGCGATCCGGCGCAGGCGATCGGCTCCAGCGACATCACCCGCGTGATCCGCCTGGCGCCCGGTGAGAACGACCTGCACAAGCTCAGCGTCGCCGACCATATCGCCGAAGAAGTGTCCAACGGGCGGATGAGCATCGCCCAGGGCCATACCGCGCTGCGCCAGCTGGACAAGGATCCGGGCCGGCGCGGCAAGCTGCGCACCATCCTGTCATTCACCCTCGGCGCGGCCGGCGTGGCCGGCATGTGGAAGCTGCCGTGGCTGGACATCGCCACCGCCGGTGTCATCGGCCTGATGATCGGCCTGCTCGGCATGGTCACCGACCGCCGCCCGGCCACCCGCGAAGCGGCCGAGGCGCTGGCGGCGCTGCTGGCCGGCATGGTCGCCACCCTGGTGGCGTCCTTCATTGGCGCGCTCAACCTCAATACGGTGATCATCGCCTCGCTGGTGGTGCTGCTGCCCGGCATGTCGCTGACCAATGCGGTCAATGAGCTGGCCAGCCAGCACTGGGTGTCGGGCACCGCGCGCTTTGCCGGCGCGCTGACCACCATCATGAAGCTCAGCGTCGGCGCGATGATCGCGGTGACCCTGGCCGACGTGCTCGGGCTGGATCCGGTGATCCGCGCCACGCGGCCGCAGGGGCCGTGGGTGGAGTGGGGTTCGCTGCTGACCGCGGCCTTTGCGTTCGCGATGCTGTTCAAGGCCAACCGGCGCGATTACCCGTGGGTGATCGCCGCCTCGGTGGCCGGTTATGCGATCTCCAAGTTCGGCGGCCATGCCTGGGGCGCGCCGGCCGGCATCTTCCTGTCGGCGATGCTGCTGACCGCGGGCGGCAATCTGTTCGGTCGCCTGGTCGGGCGTCCGGGCGCGATCATCCGCCTGCCCGGCATCATCATGATGGTGCCCGGCAGCACCAGCCTGCGCGGCGTGCTGACCCTGGTCCAGCAACAGGATGTCGGCGCCGGCCAGAGCGTGTTCCTCACCGTGCTCAACGTGGTGATGGCGCTGGTTGCCGGCCTGCTGTTCGGCAACCTGCTGATGCCCGCTCGCAAGACCCTGTGATGATGTCGGTGGGTGTGGACCCCGGTCCACACACCGGAGAATGAAAAACGCCGGCGTCCGCCGGCGTTTTCATTCCAACCTGATCCAGGCCTCAGGCCTTCTTGATCAGGAAATCTTCCGGCTTCTTGTTGCCCTTGGCGGTCAGTTCAGCCATCCAGCGCGGCTGCTTGCCACGGCCGGTCCAGGTTTCCTTCGGATTGGCCGGGTTGCGGTACTTCGGTGCAACCTTGCCCAGCTTGCGGCCGGCGGTCTTCGACGGGGCCTTGGCGGCCGGGGCGGCCTTGCGGGCACGCGTGGCCGGGGCGCTGCCGAACAGTTCTTCGATGGTGTAACCCTCGGTCTTGGCCAGCTTGGTCAGCTGGGCCCGGACCTTGGTGATCGGCCGGCGCTTGGCGACGATGGTCTGCTGCTTCTTGGCGGTACGGATCAGGGCGCCCAGCTCGCGTGCTGACAGGCCGGTCAGGTCAATGCTCATTTACGGTTACTCCGGAAACTAATGTGTGGACGGGACAAGCCAGTCCATGGCGTCGGCGGACAGAATAGAGATGAATTAATCACAGCACAAATGCAGGCGGGTCATGGCGTGGCGGCATGCAGACGCCGTCGCGGTGATTTTGACCGGATTATGTCCGCTGCAATATCGGGGAAGGGCGCGGGCAAAAAAAAAGACCGGGGCAGGCCCCGGTCTTTTCCTGATCAGCCCTGCAGACGCTGCAGCAGGGAGGCCTTGTCCAGGTTCTCCGCGTCGCTGGCGCGGCGCGAGCGGTACTCGTAGGTGCCAGCGGCCAGGCCGCGTTCGCTGACCACCACGCGATGCGGAATACCGATCAGCTCCATGTCGGCGAACATCGCGCCCGGGCGCAGGCCGCGGTCGTCGAGTGCAGCGTCCAGGCCCGCCTCGCGCAGCTCCTGCAGCAGGTTGGCAGCGGCGTCGGCCACGGCCGCATCGCCCTTCGGGTTGATCACGCACACCACCACCTGCCACGGCGCCATCGCGTCCGGCCAGATGATGCCGGCATCGTCATGGTTCTGTTCGATCGCGGCAGCCACCACGCGCGAGATGCCGATGCCGTAGCACCCCATCGCCATCACCGCGGCCTTGCCGTTCTCGTCCAGCACGGTGGCATCCAGCGCTTCGGCGTACTTGCGGCCGAGCTGGAACACATGGCCGACTTCGATGCCACGTGCGATCTTCAGTTCACCGCCGTCCACGGCACGGTCGCCGGCCCGCACGTTGCGGATGTCGGCCACTTCCGGTTCCGGCAGGTCGCGGCCCCAGTTGACGCCGGCCAGGTGGAAACCGGCTTCGTTGGCGCCGACGACGAAGTCGGCCATCGCCGCAACTTCGCGATCGGCGACCACGCGGATGGCCTTGGCCGGGGCGACCGGGCCAAGGAAGCCCGGCACGCTGCCCAGGTGCTCGGCGATTTCCGCCTCGCTGGCGAAGCGCTGCTCGTCCAGGCCGGCGACCTTGGCCAGCTTGATCTCGTTGACCTCATGGTCGCCACGCACCAGCGCCAGCACGAACTGCTGTGCCTTGCCTTCGCCGGCGATCAGCGCCACCGACTTCACCGTGCGCTGCAGGTCGATGCCGAGCAGCGCCGCGACCTCCTCGCAGGTCTTCTGGGTGGGGGTATCCACCTTGCGCATCGTTTCGGTGGCGGCCGCACGCGGCGCCGGATCGGCGGCAATCGCCGCTTCCATGTTGGCTGCGTAGTCCGAGCCGGTGGAGAACACCAGCGCGTCCTCGCCGGAATCGGCGATGACGTGGAATTCCTGCGACGCATCACCGCCGATGGCACCGGAGTCCGCCTGCACCATGCGGAAATCCAGGCCGAGGCGGGTGAAGATGCGGCTGTAGGCCGACTTCATGTTCTCGTATTCGCGCACCAGGCACTCATCGTGCAGGTGGAACGAATAAGCGTCCTTCATCAGGAACTCGCGCGAACGCATCACGCCGAAGCGCGGGCGGATCTCGTCGCGGAACTTGGTCTGCACCTGGTAGAAGTTCACCGGCAGCTGCTTGTAGCTGGACAGCTCGCTGCGCGCGAAGTCGCAGGCGGCTTCTTCGGCTGTCGGGCTGTAGCAGAACACCTGGTCCTTGCGGTCCTTGATCTTCAGCAGCTGCGGGCCGAACTTCTGCCAGCGGCCGGTCTGCTCCCACAGTTCCTTCGGCTGGATGGTCGGGATCTGGAATTCCACGGCACCGGCCCGGTCCATTTCCTCGCGCACGATGCGCTCGACCTTGCGCAGCACGCGCAGGCCCAGCGGCGACCAGGTGTACAGGCCCGATGCCAGCTTGCGGATCATGCCCGCGCGCAGCATCAGCCGATGGCTGGTCAGCTCGGCGTCGCTGGGGGTTTCCTTGGTGGTGTGCAGGTGGAACTGGGAGAGGCGCATCGTCGGCTTCGGATAACGGCAGAGACCTCTATTCTGCCAGCCCGGCCGGGGGGAGGGGTATCGGCAGGGCTGCGCCCTGCACCCGCCTCAAGCAACGTCAACAGCAACAGCAACAGCAAAAACGGGTTTCCTGGGAGATGGCGGGGTGGGTCCGGCGGCAGGGGACGCCGTGAACCCATCCCAGGGGGCTTGGTCGCGGCCGCGATGCCGCGCACACCCCAGCCGCCGCACCCACCCCCCCTTCGAAAGTTTCCAGCGAGCTGTCGG
>NZ_JCACKF010000032.1:0-51920 GCF_059505245.1 Stenotrophomonas sp. | reverse complement strand
CGCCATGGATGGCGCCATCGAGCCCCCATGGATGGGTTCACGGCGTGTCCTGCCCACCCACACCGCCTCGCCCAGCCAGCAGTAACCCAGAGCCGCTTTGGCTTCTGCACTTGCACTTGCACTTGCTTGAAAAAAGCGGTGCAGCCGCAGGCTGCAAAACACCCTCAATCCTGATCGTGCGCGCGCGCGGCCTCGGCCTGGGTCTCCTCCTGCGCCGCCATCTCGCGCGCGATCCACGCATCGATCATGTGCCGCTGGCGCTGCGCCTGCCGCCGCTCACGCGTGTACTCCTGGTCGAGCACGCGGTACAGCGACACCATCACCAGCACCATCAGCAGCGCGAATGGCAACGCCGCAATCGTGATCATGCCCTGCAGTGCATCCAGGCCACCGGCCAGCAGCAAGGCCGCTGCGATCAACGCCACCGCGATGCCCCAGGCCAGCTTGCGCTTCAACGGAGGATCGCCTGCTTCGTCAGTGGACATGCTGGCCAGCACCAGTACCGCCGAGTCGGCCGAGGTCACGAAGAAGATCATCAGCAGTACCAGTGCGATGCAGGACAGCAGCAGCGGCAGCGGCATGCTGTCGAACAACGTGAACAACACCGTCTCGTAGCCATTGCCCAGCGCCTGCACCAGGTCGGCATGGCCGAAGATCTGTGCCCACAAGGCCGTTCCACCGAAAACGGCGAACCAGAAGAAGCCCAGCAGGGTTGGTGCCAGCACTACGCCGATCACGAACTCGCGCACGCTGCGGCCACGCGAGATGCGTGCGATGAACGACCCCACGAACGGAGCCCAGGAAATCCACCAGGCCCAGTAGAAAATCGTCCAGTCGGCCACCCATGTGCTGCCGGAGAACGGTGACATGCGCAGGCTCATCGTCACCAGTTGGTTGAGGTAGGAGCCCAGCGTGGTGGTGAACGTATCGAAGATGAATCCGGTCGGCCCCAGCACCAGCAGGATGGCGGCCAGCAGGGCAGCCAACGCCAGGTTGAAATTGGACAGCCACTTCACACCTCGCTCCACGCCACTGGCGGTGGACGCCATATACAGCACGAAGGCGATGGCGATGATGGTCATCTGCACCGGGACCGTAGCTTCCAGGCCGAACACGCGTTCCACGCCCGCGGCGATCTGGATGGTGCCGAAGCCCAGCGTAGTCGCGACACCGATCGCGGTGGCGACCACTGCAGCGATGTTGACCACCCTACCGATCCAGCCGCGATGGTGGCGGCCGATGATCGGCTGCAGCATGTCGCTGACCAGGCCGCGGCCGTTGCGGTTGAACTGGAACCAGGCCATTGCCAGCCCGATCAGCGCATAGATGGCCCACGGGTGCAGGCCCCAGTGGAAGAATGCATAGCGCATCGAGGCGCGCGCCGCATCCAGGCTCTGCGGAGCAAGCCCTTCCGGTGGCTTGCTGAAGTGCGAAATGGGCTCGGCGGCGCCCCAGAACACCAGGCCGATGCCCATGCCGGCGGCGAACAGCATCGACATCCAGCTGGCTCGCGAGAACTCGGGCTCGGCGTCCTCGCCACCGATGCGCAGGTTGCCGAAGCGACCGAAAGCCAGGTACATCAGGAACACCAGTGCCAGGAATACCACCAGCAGGTACAGCCAGCCGACGCTGCGGATGACTTCTGCCAGCATCGACTGCACCACGGCATTGAAGGGGCCTGGTGCAATACCGGCAAGCAGCACCAGCAGCAGAACCAGTGCGATGGAAACGCGAAACACCATGAAGGAGCTTCTCCGATCAAGGGATTGAGGGGAGCGAGCAGAGCTTGCAGCGAAGGACCGGCGGCATGCAGCGCGAACCGGGCAGGGGCCGCGTCGGCGGCGAAGGACGCATCGGTCGCTGGAGGGCGACGGACGTGCACGTTACTGAACGCGACGTCATGGTTCTGTTAACGAACAACGATCCGGATCAGATCCGCTTTCCACAGGAAAGCGGATCTGACCGCGGGGGCAACTCCCGGAGCGGGCGCTCTATGCTCTAATGCACAGCAAGAAGCGGGGGTACCGCGGCCATGTGGCCACGGTTGAGACAGTCCCTTGGAACCTGATCCGGCTCATACCGGCGTAGGGAAGCTTTGCAGTGCAGCCGTGCCCGGACACCGCCCAAGGACCGTCCGTGCGCGGTCGCAGTGCGCCGCCGCTTCGTCCCTGACCTTCCTGGACGATGCCCGATGAACGCACAGCTCTCCGCCCTGCAGCAACAGGCCCAGCAACTCTCCGAATCCGTGACCCGGCCCATTCCCGGCTCGCGCAAGATCCACGTACCCGGTTCGCGTCCGGATCTGCAGGTGCCGATGCGCGAAATCGCGTTGACCCGCACGCCGACGCTGTTCGGCGGCGAAGAGAATGCACCGGTCACGGTCTACGATACGTCGGGCCCGTACACCGATCCGGACGCGCGTATCGATCTGTCCGCGGGCCTGCCGGCGCTGCGTCGTGGCTGGGTGGAGGAGCGCGGCGATACCGAACAGCTCGACGGCCTGAGTTCGTCGTTCGGCCGCGATCGCGAGCACGACCCGAAGCTCGATGCTGTGCGCTTCCCCACACGCAGCCTGCCGCGCCGTGCACGTGCAGGCGCGAACGTCACCCAGATGCACTATGCGCGCCGCGGCATCATCACGCCGGAAATGGAATTCGTCGCCATCCGCGAAAACCAGCGGCTGGACGCGATCCGCGATGCCGGCCTGCTGCAGCAGCACCCGGGCGAGGCGTTCGGCGCCTCGATCCAGAAGATCATCACGCCGGAGTTCGTGCGCGATGAAATCGCCCGTGGCCGTGCGGTGCTGCCCAACAACATCAACCACCCGGAAAGCGAGCCGATGATCATCGGCCGCAACTTCCTGACCAAGATCAACGCCAACATCGGCAACAGCGCGGTGTTCTCGGGCATTGCCGAAGAGGTGGAGAAACTGGTGTGGGCGATCCGCTGGGGTGGTGACACCGTGATGGACCTGTCCACCGGCAAGCACATCCACGAAACCCGCGAGTGGATCATCCGCAACTCGCCGGTGGCGATCGGTACCGTGCCGATCTACCAGGCGCTGGAGAAGGTCGACGGCCGCGCCGAAGCGCTTACCTGGGAGATCTTCCGCGACACGCTGATCGAGCAGGCCGAGCAGGGCGTGGATTACTTCACCATCCACGCCGGCGTGCTGCTGCGCTACGTGCCGCTCACCGCCAAGCGGGTCACCGGCATCGTCAGCCGTGGTGGTTCGATCATGGCCAAGTGGTGCCTGGCGCACCACAGGGAGAATTTCCTCTACACGCACTTCGAAGACATCTGCGAGATCATGAAGGCCTATGACGTGACCTTCTCGCTGGGTGACGGCCTGCGCCCGGGCTGCATCGCCGATGCCAACGACGCGGCGCAGTTCGGTGAGCTGGAGACGCTGGGTGAGCTGACCAAGATCGCCTGGAAGCATGATGTGCAGACCATGATCGAAGGCCCCGGCCACGTGCCGATGCAGCTGATCAAGGAGAACATGGACAAGCAGCTGCGCGAATGCGGCGAAGCGCCGTTCTACACGCTGGGGCCGCTGACCACCGACATCGCGCCGGGCTACGACCACATCACCAGCGCGATCGGTGCGGCGATGATCGGTTGGTTCGGCACGGCGATGCTCTGCTACGTGACGCCGAAGGAACACCTCGGCTTGCCCAATCGCCAGGACGTGCGTGATGGCATCATGGCCTACCGCATCGCCGCGCATGCGGCCGACCTGGCCAAGGGCCACCCGGGCGCGCAGGTACGCGACAACGCACTGAGCAAGGCGCGCTTCGAGTTCCGCTGGGAAGACCAGTTTCACCTTGGCCTGGATCCGGAGAAGGCCAGGGAGTTCCATGACGAAACGCTGCCGAAGGATGCGCACAAGCTGTCGCACTTCTGCTCGATGTGCGGCCCGCATTTCTGTTCGATGAAGATCACCCAGGATGTGCGTGACTACGCCGAGGCCGGCATGAAGGAGAAGTCGGAGGAGTTCCGCGCCGCGGGTGCCGAGGTGTACCACCAGGGGTGATGCGCAGACGGTGGTGCCGGCCAGCGGCCGGCACTACCGCTCATCACGCCGCTCCCGGCTATCCTCCGCCCATCATCCCGGGGAAAGGACACCATGCCTGTTGCCATGACCACCCGCTGGCTGGCCATTGCCCGCCGGCATCCTTCGGCCTGGTTGCTGGGCGCGCAGCTGCTGGCGGTGCTGCTGTATCCCGCGCTGGATGACACCGCCGCCGGCCGCGCGGCACTGGGCATGTTCGGCATGGCGGTACTCGGCCTGGCGCTGTGGGTGGTCCAGCGCAGCCCGCTGGGCACCTGGCTGGCGCTGTTGCTGGCCATTCCCTCGGTGGTGTTCTCGTTGGCAGGCGCATTGCTCGAGCGCACCGCATTGCTGACCACCGCGCAGGTGCTGGAGAGCCTGCTGTACTTCTACACGGCTGGCGCCCTGATTGCCTACATGCTCCAGGACCACAAGGTCACCCGCGACGAACTGTTCGCAGCAGGCGCAACCTTCACCCTGCTGGCGTGGGCGTTCGCCTTCGCGTTCGCAGTGTGCCAGCAGTGGTATCCGGGCAGTTTCCAGGGCACCGGCGGGCAGGCGCAGCGCAGTTGGATGGAGCTGCTTTATCTCAGCTTCAGCTTGCTGTCTGGAGTCGGCTTGAGTGACGTGGTGCCGCTGCATCCACAGGCACGTGCACTGGTCATGCTGGAGCAGTTTTCCGGCGTGATGTACGTGGCTTTGGTGGTTTCGCGGCTGGTCGGATTGACCATGTTGCGGCGCATGTGAAAATGAACGCCAGATAAAAATTTCGCGCCCAAGAGGGCGCGAATGATGTCGCGAATTATGTGAATGCGTCGGCGAGAGAGAGCCTGATGTCGACCACGCGATAGGCGAGGTAACTTGCATAGGCTAGTATTCGCGCGCTCGATTGTTTTTGCGGTATGCGCCGATGCTTTGTGCGGAGTCTGGCTTTTCGCTGTTCCCAGGACGGGACCGTAACGAAGGCAAACACTGCCCGGGACCTGTCTCTACTGTGTAGCAGAAAATGAACAGCAGCGAAATACAGCCACCCGTGTCCGATCGGATACGGATAGGAGAGTGCATCGTCACTCTGTCCTCGCGCGAAGTCGAGGTCGTCGGTGCGCGTCGTCCGCGCCGGCTGACGCCGAAGGCGCTGGGCGTGCTGCGCGTGCTGCTGCGGCAGCCGGGCCGTGTGGTCACCCGCGACGAGTTGTTCGCCGAGGTGTGGCCGGACACGCTGCCGACCAACGATGTGCTGACCCAGGCCGTTACCCAGCTGCGCAAGGCGTTCAGCAACGACGACGACAGCGGCCAGGCCTACATCGAGACCATTGCCAAGACCGGCTATCGGCTTCTGGTACCGGTACAGGCGCTGGACGATGCGGAGCCGTCGGCTGCGGGCTTGCCTGACGACGAAGGTGTGGACGTGCAGCCCGCACTCGCCGCCGCTGCGGTGCTGCCCGCGCGCGCGCAGGAATCGCGCCGCCGCTGGCGCCATGTCCGCCGCCGCGTGCTGCTGGCGCTGGGCGTGTTGATGCTGGCCACGCTGCTGGTGATGACCACGCTGCTGCTGCGCCGCGCACCGGCCAGCAGTTCGCCGGTGGAGGCCGCCGTGGAGAACGGCACGCGGGTGATCGGCAGCCCCCAGCGTCCCTATCGGTTGATCACCGCAACCAGCGGCTTTGAAACCTATCCCACGCTGTCACCGGATGGTTCGCTGGTGGCCTATGAAGGCGCCAACGAAGATGGCAACGGCGGTGGTGCGATCAAGGTACAGACCTCCGGCAACGCGCCGGCGCGCCAGTTGCTGGCGCCGCCGGCCGGTGCCGTCGATCGATTCCCGAACTGGTCGCCGGATGGTCGCGAAATTGCCTTCGCACGGTTCTCTGCCGACGGTGGCTGCCAGGTGCTGATCGCCAGCGCTACTGGTGGCGCACTGCGCCAGGCCACGCGCTGCGATGGCACCGAGCTGCTCAGCTTCGACTGGACGCCCGATGGTCGCGGCCTGGTGTTCGGCAGCATGGTCGGGCGCTACGCGCACCGTGGCATCCGCGTGCTGGACCTGGCCAGTGGTCAGTGGCGCGCGCTGGCGTACAGCGTCGACCAGGACGACTTCGACTACGCACCGCGTTACTCGCCCGATGGGCAATGGCTGGTGTTCGTGCGCAACCCGCAGCTGGGCGATCTGTGGCGGGTGCCGGCCGCGGGCGGTACGCCCGAGCAGTTGACCAACGAGGCGGCAGAGTTGCGCGGATGGGCCTGGCTGGACGATGGCCGCACCATCGTGTTCGGTCGCCGCGTCGACAGCGAGGCGCGGCTCTATTATCTGGACGTCGAGCGGCACACGCTGCGCGATGCCGGCCTGGATGATGCGCAGTGGCCCGCCGTGTCGCGACGTGGTGGGATGCTGGCCTTCGTCCACCGGCGCGCGCAGTTCGGCGTGTTCAAGGTGCCGGTGCAGGGCAGCGGCGCGCCCGAGCGCCTGTTTGCATCCAGTGGCCGCGATGGGCAGCCGATGGCAGCGCCCGATGGCCGCCAGCTGGTCTTCACCTCGGATCGCTCCGGCAGCTTCGCCCTGTGGTGGGCGGACATGCAGCGGCCGGATTCGCTGCGCCCCATTGAAGGGCTGCGGCCGGAAGCGCGGCAGGCACCGGACTGGTCGGCCGACAGCCGCCAGCTGCTCGTGGTCGGCCGCGACGCGCATGGGCGCACGGTGGTCTACGAGATCGCGCCACGCGATGAACGCCTGCAACCTTTGCCGGTCCCGGCCGAACAGCCGCTGCAGGCCCTGTATGGCGCGTCGCCGGAGCAGTTGTTCGTGGTCGAGCGCGATGCCGACCAGCGCACCCGGTTGAGTCTGTTCGACCGCAGCACCCAGCCCTGGCGCCGGTTGGCCAGCATCGAAGGGGTGTCGCAGGCGCGCTTCGACCGCAGCAGTGGCCGCGTGTTGTTCACCCGCCTGGCCGCCGGTGGCCTGTGGTCGGCCGATGCCGCGTTGTCGTCGGGCAGCGTGCAGCAGATCAGCGATGACCGGCCCAGCCGCTGGCGATACCGGGCCTGGACCGTGGCCGGCAACAGTGGCGTCGGTTACCTCGGCACTTCGAGCACGTGTGGCACCACCTTCGTGCGCATCCTGCCCGGCCGCGAGGAGCCGGAACGCTGCCTGGATGCGGAACGGCTCAGCGCCGGCAACGGACTCAGCGCCAGCGCTGACGGGCGTGACCTGTTCGTGGCGATAGCGGTCAGCGATGGTGCCGACATCGGTGTGATGCGGTTGCCCGAACGCCCCCCCGCGCTGTTCCCGGCGTTCTCCAAGTTATTGTTTTTCAGGGGAAATGGGCCTTCGTAATTTCTTCGTCGGGATCTCGTCGCGAATTCGTGGCGATCTCGTCGGACTTTCCTGACGCGGTGCCGCCTGATTAGGCAAAACGGAGTCCTGTACTAGGCAAATCCGTGGTGCCCCCATGCGTCAACTCTCGCTGGCCGATCGCGGCCAAACCGTCTCCCTGGACCGGTCGCTCGACGATGTCACGCCGACCTGCCTGGGCGTGGCCCGGCTGGGCAGCCTGCAGACCGCCGGCTCCAGCTTCACTGTCTGGATGCAGGTGCGTGGCAGTTCGTGGGTGGAGGCCAAGGAAGGACGATTCCGCCTGCGCCAGGGCGAGTGGATCGCCTTCGAGAAGGAATCGCGGCCGTTGGTGCAGGCCGGTCGCAACGGGCTGTGCGTTGGCCTGAACCTGAACGTTGAAGCGCTTCGCGTGCTGACCGAGATGGCCGACTGTGGCCTGTATGCCGGTCGTGGCCGCATGAACCGCAGTGACGCCCGCGTTGCGCTGCGCTTGTGGCGCGATGCGCTGGCCAGCGGCCAGCCGGCCCAGGCCTTGCGTCCGTTGCTGCTGCACCTTGCTGGCCTGCAGCGTGGCCTGGCCGACAACGTGCAGCGCTGCCCGGGCCGCTCGCGCAGCCGCAAGCGTCAGGTGTTCGGCCGCATGCAGCGTGCGCGCCTCTATCTGGAAGGCAACAGCCACCGGGTGGTGCGCATCGGCGAACTGGCCGAACTGACCAACTTCTCCAGCTGGTACCTCTCCAAGACCTTCCAGAGCCTGTACGAGGAAAGCCCGCAGTCGCTTTCGGCACGACTGCGCCTCGAACGCGCCGCCGACCTGCTGCGCGACACCGACATGATGGTGGGCGAGGTCGCCGCCGCCAGCGGCTTCGACAACTGCTGCAGCTTCGCGCGTGCGTTCCGCGCCCGCTACGGCCAGTCCGCGTCGCGCTTCAGGGAGAACGGCGGCTTGCTCCCGCCACAATCCGCAAAGTCTCCGGTTGGTTCGCGCAAATACAGCGCTGCAACGCAATCGTAACGTGCTGGGGTGTTTTAACACGCTGCTAACACGTACCTTGGAGAGATAGATGAACGTTCGTAATCCCGCAGTGCGGTTCGGCTTGCTGCCGGCCGGCATTGCGCTGGCGCTGGCGCCGGCCTTTGCTTCGGCTCAGGAAGCAAAGGGCACCACCGACCTGGACCGCATTTCGGTCACCGGCTCGCGCATCCGCGGCGCCTCGGTGGAGACCCAGCAGCCGATCCTGACGATGACCCGCGAATCCCTGGAAAAGCAGGGCTTCTCGAGCGTCGCCGACGTGCTGAACAACCTGACCTCGGCCGGCTCCCCGGCCATCTCGCGTTCGGAGTCGCTGGCTTCGGGCGAGAACGTGGGCGGCTACTACGTCGACATCCGCAACCTGGGCGCCGAGCGCACCCTGGTGCTGATGAACGGCAAGCGCCTGGGCGCTTCGACCTCGGGTCTGCAGGACCTGAGCCAGATCCCGATGTCGGCCGTTGAGCGCATCGAGATCCTGAAGGACGGCGCCTCGTCGATCTACGGTTCCGACGCCATTGCCGGCGTGGTCAACGTGATCACCCGCAAGAACTTCGACGGCGGCGAAGCCAATGTCTACGTCGGCCAGTACGGCAAGGGCGACGGCGACAGCGAAACCTATTCGATGACCCTCGGTGCCCGCGGTGAGCGCGGCAGCCTGACCCTGTCGGCCGAGTACTCGAAGCAGGATCCGGTGTGGGCCAAGGACCGCTGGTACAGCCGTGACGGCTCGCTGGGTCCGAACTCCACCTCGGCTGATTGGAGCCCGATCAGCCAGAACGGCAGCTGGTGCAACCCGAAGCTGTACGACTGCAGCAAGTCGAGCGCGGTGTGGCAGACCCTGAACCCGGGTGGCAATCCGAAGAACCCGAACGACTACCACGCGATCACCGAAGACGAGTTCGCCAACTCGAACGAGCAGATGACCCTGCTGACCGGTGTGAAGCGCAAGTCGGTCTACATCAACGGCACCTACGACTTCACCGATTCGATCAGCCTGAACACCGACGTGCTCTACAACGAGCGCCAGACGTTCCAGCAGATCGCCGGCTATCCGTACCAGTCCGCTTCCAAGTCGATCAACACCCCGCTGTCGGCAGACAGCGCCTTCAACCCGGTTGGCCAGGACGTCAGCTTCCGCCGCCGCCTGTGGGAAGTGCCGCGTACCACTGACAGCCAGCTGAAGACCCTGCGCTTCGCTCCGACCCTGACCGGCTTCTTCGAGCTGGGTGGCAAGACCTTCGACTGGGATGTCGGCGCGCTGTGGAACCGCAACGAGTCGATCAAGAGCAACCGCGGTGACATGAGCCTGATCGGCGCGCGTCAGGCGCTGGGCCCGTCGTTCATCGATGCCGGTGGCGTTGCCCGCTGCGGCACCGCCGCCAACCCGATCCTGGGCGATTGCCGTCCGTGGAACCCGCTGCTGCCGTACGGCGTTGAGGGTCAGGGCTCGCTGGCGAACCAGGAGCTGCAGGACTTCCTGTTCCCGACCTTCACCACCCGTGGCGTCACCAAGACCACCAGCTTCACCGCCAACCTGTCGGGCGCCATCGTGACCCTGCCGGCCGGCGACCTGGGCTTCGCCCTGGGTGTCGAGCACCGCAAGGAAGAAGGCAGCTACGTGCCGGACGCCTTCGCACAGTCGGGCCAGTCCACCGGCCTGGGCCAGAAGCCGACCCGCGGCCAGTACGATCTGAACGAGGTCTACCTCGAACTGAACGTGCCGCTGCTGGCCGACATGGCCTTCGCCAAGGAACTGACCCTGAACGTTGCCAGCCGTTATTCGGACTACAGCAACTTCGGTGGCACCACCAACAGCAAGTTCGGCCTGACCTGGCGTCCGCTGGATGAACTGCTGGTCCGCGGCACCTACGCCGAGGGCTTCCGCGCTCCGACCATCAGCGACCTGTACGGTGGCCTGAGCTCGAGCTTCGAGTCCTACATCGATCCGTGCGGCGTGAAGGCTCCGGGCAGCGTTGCAGGCAATGCCGCGTGCTCCGGCGCAGGCGTGCCGGCCAACTACGTGCAGCTGGGCCAGGCAGGCAAGGAATGTTCGACCCTGCCGTGCCAGTCGGGTGACCAGTTCATCTCGGGTGCCAATCCGAACCTGAAGCCGGAAACCTCCAAGAGCACCACCTTCGGCCTGGTGTGGAGCCCGCGTTGGGTGCAGGGCCTGGACGTGTCGCTGGATTGGTACAAGTACGAAATCAGCGACATGATCATCGCTGACAGCGTCGACCGCATCCTGCGTGACTGCTACGTGCTGGGTAACGCTTCGCGCTGCTCGAGCGTGACCCGTGCGGCTGACGGCCACGTCAGTGCGATCACCTACGGCACCGCCAACCTCGGCAAGATGGAAACCCAGGGCTACGATCTGGGCATCAAGTACCGCCTGCCGGAACTGGCCATTGGTCAGTTCAGCATCGACTGGCAGACCAGCTACACCGCCAAGTACGACGAGCAGCGCCAGAACAGCGCGGGCGACAACATCATGGTCGGCCGCGTCAGCGAGCCGGGCCTGTTCCGCGTGCGTTCGAACCTGGGCGTCAACTGGCAGTACGGCGATTTCGGTGTGAACTACACCGCGCGCTACTACTCGGGCATGAAGGAAAGCTGCATCTCGCTGGCTGACGGCTGGTGCGATGCTCCGAACCACATGGCCAACGGTGAGACCGATCCGCTGCGTCACACCGGTTCCAACACCTTCCACGACCTGCAGGTCAGCTGGAAGGCGCCGTGGGATGCGACCATCGCCCTGGGCGCGAACAATGTGTTCGACCACAAGGGTGCCCTGCAGTACTCGGCTCCGAACTCGGCGTTCGCCTACTACGGCGGCTTCGACGTGGGTCGCTTCCTGTACATGAAGTACACCCAGCGCTTCTGATCCATCGAAGTGCGGTAGCAACAGAAGGAGGGCGGACCGCAAGGTCCGCCCTTTTTTTTGTAGGGGAATTCCGGAAATTGTTGGAAGGTGAGCGCAGTCACGGTCCCGTCGTGTCGTAATCAACACAGTCAGGAGGTCCACTACCGGACGCTTGCATGTGGAGAGGGATATGAAGAATACGTTGCTGCGGCAGGCATCCGCCGCTGCATTGATCTACGCAACGCTGGTGGGCGCGGTGTTCGCGCAGGGCCTCGGGGTCTGCGGCGGTGGGCTTTACTGCGAGGAGTTCCGCCAGCAGTGCCTGGCCAGTGGCAAGTCACCGGTCATCTGCGAGTCGCAGTACCGTCGCTGCGTGCAGGACGCCTGCGGTATCCGCTGACATGGAAAGGGCGCACCTTGTGGGTGCGCCCTCTGTCATCCGGACATCATGCAACGCGCTCAGGCGTCGCTGGGCACCAGTCCCATCAGCGCATTGGCGTGTTCGCGCCATTGCGGCAGTTTGTTCAGCACGCCTGCGCGCTGCAGGTAGTCCTCGTCCACCGGGTCGCCATTGACCAGCGCCAGGGCCACGTGCACCGCACCGGTCACCCAGAAGCTGCGGGTGTTGGCGCGCTGCGGCTGCAGGTGGAAGGCCACCGCTTCGATGATCGGCATCGGCAGGCCCCACAGGCCCAGCAGGTAGGCGCCGGCCTCGGCATGGCCAGGGCGGGTGTCGCCGGCCAGCGAGGGCTCGCTGCGCTCGTTGCGCACACCTGGCAGCAGCAGGCCGATGTCGGCCAGCAGCGCGGCAGTCGCTCCCAGTTCGGCACTGGATTCGGGCAGCAGGCGTGCGGCGAGCCGCGAGGCCAGCAGTGCGCGCTGTTGCAGCGAGTTGCGCTCGGCGGCCGACAGCGTCGGTGCGGAGAACACTTCGCTGGCCAGCACCAGGTCACGCAGCGTGGCAAGGCCCAGCCGGGTCACGGCGGTGCGCAGGTCGGCAATGGTGCGGCCCTGGCTGAAGAAGGCCGAGTTCGACAGTTGCAGCACCTTGGCGGCGATCGCCGGATCGGCGGCGACCAGCTTGGCGACATCGGCACTGTCGGCGTCGTCGTCATGTTCCAGGGCCTGGGTCAGGCTCAGGTACAGGTGCGGCGGCGAGGGCAGTTTCTCGATACGGCCGATGGCATCGCGCAGGCGCGGGCTGTCCAGCACTTCGCGTAGTTCTTCCAGGCTGGTCAGTGCCTCCAGCAGCACTTCCGGCGCCAGCGGCAGCGGCAGGAAGCGGTGGGCGACACCAATGAGGCGCGCCGGCGGCGGCCGGTTGCCATGCTGCGCATCGACCAGCGCGATGCGGATGGTCTCCGGGCGCAAGGTCCGGATCTGCCCCAGCAGCGTGGTGGCATTGAGATCCGGCAATTGCGGGCAGACGATCACCGCGTCCACGCCCTGCGTGGCCACCGCGGTCATCGCGGCCTGGCCATCGGTGGCGGTCAACGGCTGCCAGTCTTCCCCAAGATCGGCAATGAATTCGGTCAGCTCGGCCGGCAGGCTGGCTGCATCCCCAACAAGCAGAATACGCACGACACATTCCCCTGGCTGTCTCGACGATGGATGTCGATGACGTGTGAAGTGACGCAATTTACCTAATACGGCAGCAAGAGTGATGTGCCGTCGTCATGAAACGTGACCCGCATCGCTCCGGCAGGGTACCGCCGGAGCGATCCGGTTCAGGCTCAGGCCTTGCTGTCGAGATGGCGCTGGTGCGCCTCGATCAGGATCTGCTTGGCCTCAGCGGCGCCGCCCCAACCGTCCAGCTTGACCCACTTGCCCTTCTCCAGGTCCTTGTAGTGCTCGAAGAAGTGGCCGATGCGCTCCAGCCAGTGGCTCGAGACCTGGGCGATGTCTTCGACGTGGGCGTAGCCGCTGAAGATCTTCGAGACCGGCACGGCCAGGATCTTCTCGTCGCTGCCCGCCTCGTCGCTCATCTTCAGCACGCCGACCGGACGGCAGCGCACGACCGAGCCCGGCACCAGTGGCAGCGGCAGCACCACCAGCACGTCGGCCGGATCGCCGTCGCCGCACAGCGTGCTCGGCACGTAGCCGTAGTTGCACGGGTAGCGCATCGGGGTGGAGAGGATGCGGTCGACGAAGATCGCGCCGGTTTCCTTGTCCACTTCGTACTTCACCGGCTCCGAGTCCTTCGGGATCTCGATGATGACGTTGATTTCTTCCGGCGGGTTCTTGCCGGGCGAGACGAGTTCCAGACCCATGGTGTGCTCCAGGTGGGGGGGATATAGACGGATAGCTCACCATTTTATGCCTTTGCCGGGCGCTGTGCAGCGTAGGGCAGGGCCGACCCGCGCGCTCGGCCCTGGCGGAGGGCCAGGGCGGGGTTTCCCGATGGGTTCCACCCGGTCCCCTCGGCAGGCTGGAGATCCATACCAAGGAGCCTTGCCATGAACTGGAATCGTTTGGGCTGTTACGCCCTGTTGCTGCTGGCACCGCTGCCCGCGTTCGCGCGGGGGGCGCACGTCAACCTGATTGACTACCCCAGCGATGAGACCGCGTGGGAAAGGGCCTTTGCGCTGGAGGACGCGGTCGCCGGTGAATTCGCCGCGTTGTGTGCCGACACCTTCTGTGAAGGTGACTACAGCAATTACCGGGTGATGGAGTTCCGCTGTGCCGTGCTGGCCCATCGGGGCACCGTGCAGCGCTGCGTCCTGGTGGTGGCGGCCAGCGAACTGGAAGTACAGCCCGATACGGGACAGGTGCAGGTCGACAACGGCAGCTGGGTCTGCCCGATCGAATTGCAGCCCGGGGTGCCAGTCGAGGCGTTCTATGCCTCACTGGAAGCGCCGGGCGGCCTGGTCGCGCCTCTGCCCGGGCGTGACCACGGCATCTTCGATGGGCTGCCTGAATGCCTGCGCACGCAGGGGAGGGTGGGCTGATGGGCAGCTTCCGTAGATGCTGGCTGTTGTGCGGCGTGCTGTCTGTCGGCCTGTTGTACGCCGGTGCCGTGCAGGCTGCGCCGGCGTTCGTCGATGCGCGCGATTACACCGGCCCGGGGGGCGGCCACGAGCGTTTCCTGGCTGCCGAGCGGCAACTGGTGCGTGGCTTCGATGAGGTGTGTGGCGATACCTTCTGCGAGGGGCAGTACATCAATCTGTGGGCCATGCGCCTGCGCTGTTCCGTGGAACAGGCCACGGGGGTGGTTGTCCAGTGTGTGTGGACATTCGCCGGCAGCGACACCTGGGTAAAGCCCAGCGGCCTGATCAAGGTCAACCGCGGACGCTATGCCTGCGTGCTGCCGCTGGCAACTGGGACACGCCTGGAAACCCTGCTGCAGGTGTGGGAAATGGGGGATGGGTTTGACGCGTTGCACGCGCCGTTGCCCGGCACGACAAGCAATACCTACGACGCGCTGGTTGATTGCCTGTAGGTCTCGTCACTGATGAGAACGTGACTGATTCGCATTTGCGGAGTAGCATGCGCGGCGCCTCCCGTCTGTCGTCCCGGCTCCGCGCATGTCCTCCAATGCTGCCTCCCTCACCGAACTGCTGATCCGCGAGCGGCCAGCGCTGCTGCGCCGGGTGCAACGTATTCTGGGGGGCGACAACGGCGCCGAGGACGTGATCCAGGCGGTGTGGTTCAAGGCCCGTGGGGTCGATGACAGCCAGGCCATCGACAATCCGCGCGCCTATCTGTACCGGCTGGCCGCCAACCTGGCCACCGACCACGGCCGCGAGTCGACCCGGCGCAACCGCCTGTTGGCTGATCACTACCTGTGGGGGCCGGACGAGGTGATCTCCACCGAAGAGCAGGCCATGGCGCAGGACGAGCTGCAGCGGGTACTCGACGCGGCCGGCCATCTGCCGGAGCCGACCCGCACCATCTTCCGGCTCAACCGCCTTCAGGGCCTGACCCAGGCCGAGATCGCACGCCGCCTTGGGGTATCGGTGACCACGGTGGAGAATCACGTACGCACCGCGCTGCAGCGCCTGGCCTGGGCCCGCAGCGGCCGATGATCGCGCCGCCTTGGGGCTGGCCTTCGCGCAAACGTCTTGATCATTGGACCGTGGATGCGGTCCAGTTCCCCCGCCCCGCGCTTGAATGCGCCTGTCCGCCAGCCGATGAGCCCGCCGAACATGCTGCCTGCCGCCAATGACGATGCCCTGGCCGAGCAGGCCCGGGACTGGATCGCGTGGCTGGCCTCGGGCGATATCAGCGACGCGCGCATGCAGGCGTTCGAACACTGGCTGCAACAGCCGGGGCACCGCAGGGCCTTCGAACACGAGCGCGCGCTGTGGCGCAGCGTCGGGCCGCGAGCGCAGCCGGCCCGCGTGGCTGGTCGACGCCCGCGCCGACGGCGTTGGGCCATGGCTGCGGCGGCAATGCTGGCGATGCTGGTGGCATGGCCGGAGGCGTCGCTGCGCCTGCAGTCCGATCACCGCAGCACGCACCAGGTGCAGAACGTACTGCTGCCTGATGGCAGCCGTGCGGTGCTGGACGCCGACAGTGCGATTGCCGTGCACTTTGATGCGAACGCCCGCCAGGTCGAGCTGTTGCGCGGGCGTGCCTGGTTCGAGGTCAGTCCGGACGCGCAGCGACGTTTCAGCGTGCGCGCCGGCAATGGCGTGGTCGAGGACATCTCGACCGCCTTCACCGTGGCGCGGGGCCACGACCAGGTGGAAACCCAGGTCGGGCAGGGCAGGGTACGGATGGCCAGCCCGGTTGACGGTGGCTGGACCTACCTGCAGCAGGGCCAGCGCGCGGCCTACGGTGAACACAGTGGTGTGAGGCGATTGGGGGACGTTGCGGCCGACAGCGTCGGCGCCTGGCGTCAGGGCGAGCTGCTGTTGGAACAGGCCCGCGTTGCTGACGCGGTGCAATGGGTGGGGCGCTATCGCGCTGGCCCGACCTTCGTGCGTGGTGATCTATCGCAGCTGCCGGCGGTAAGCGCGGCGTTGCGTATCGACCGCCCGGAACAGGCGTTGGATGCGCTGGCCGCGACGGCTGGATTGCAGGTGACCCGGCTGCCGCTCGGCGTCGCCATCGTCCATCGGTAGATCCACGCCATTGCCCCGGTGCCGACCAACGGTCGGCACCCACCACTGCAACCAGCCACGCAACCGTCGGCGCCCACCACTGCAACCGGGCGCGCAACCGTCGGCACCTGCTTCGACTGCAAATCCCCTTGGGGTTGCCACGCTTCCATCCGTCTTACTCCGCGAACGTACCCGCCGCCGCCACGTACGTCGCCGTGTCCGCCCGTGTTGCGGATGACGCCGCGTTCGCGGCACCGATTACCTGACAGGTTCCCCCATGTTCGACTTCCATCGCCCGGGCCGCGTGCTGCGCCCGTCCCGCCTGTGCATCGCGTTGCTCGCCGCCGGCCTGGCCAGTGCCGCGCCGTCCGTACTGGCGCAGAGCGCCAGCAGCGACCACGCGGCCGTGCTGCGCTTCGATATTCCGGCGCAACCGCTGGATGACGCGCTGCGCAGCTACATGCGCCAGTCCGGTGTGCAGGTGGTCTATCCCGCATCGCTGGCACGTGGCGTAACCTCTCGCGCGGTCGGCGGCAGCCTGTCGGCCAACGAGGCGCTGCAGCAGCTGCTGCAGGGCAGTGGCCTGGCAGTGCGCCGGGTCAGCGCTGATGCGGTCACCCTGGAAGCGGCAACGCCGTTGCAGGCCGACAGTGGTGTGATCGTCACCGACACGCTGAGTGTGGCCGGCGACCGCGTCGGGAGCGGCGCGACCAGTGATGAAGCACGCCTGCTCGACAGCTATCGCAGCGTGGGTTCGACCACCACGCTCAATCGCACGCACCTGGAGCGTTTCCGCGGCACCTCCAACGGCGACATCGTCAAGGGTGTGGCCGGTGTCACCGCCGGTGATCCGCGCGTGGGCAACGGCTTCGACGTCAACATCCGCGGTATCCAGGGCCAGGGCCGCGTGCCGGTGATCATCGACGGTGGCCAGTCCAGCATGGATACCTACCGTGGCTACGCCGGCCAGTCGCAGCGCACCTACCTCGACCCGGACCTGATCTCCAGCCTGACCATCACCAAGGGCCCGAGCCTGCAGGCCAACGCGTCCGGTGGCATCGGCGGCGTGGTCGAGATGGAGACGTTGAAGATCGGTGACGTGCTGCGCGAGGGCCGCGACGTCGGCGTGCGCGTGCGCGGCGGCCTGGCCAATAGCAGTGCCAACAGCCTGCCGTCCTACAGTGCGGCACCGCGCACCGATCGCAGCGCCACCGGCAGCCAGTTCTTCAACGTGGCCGCCGCAGGGCACTGGGACCGCTTCGATCTGGTCGCCGCCTACGCCTACCGTGACAACGGCAACTACTTCTCCGGCCGCCATGGCTACGACGACTTCCCGCAGGATCGGCGCACGCTGGCGCCGCTGAATCCGCCGCGCACCGAGGTTTTCAATACCTCTTCGCGCTCGAAGTCGGCGCTGCTCAAGGGCACCTGGCGCATCGACGACACGCAGACGCTGGAAGCCGGCTATCGCCGCTATGAAGGCACTGCCGGCGAGATCATGGCCTCGCAGATCATCCGCGTGGATCGTGACCGCATTCCACAGTGGGATCCGGGCCACGTCGACATGGACAGCTACAGCCTGCGCTACCGCTTCAATCCGGACAGCGAGCTGATCGACCTGCGCGTCAACGCCGCGTACACCGACACCGACAGCGTGATGTACAACAGCCTGACCGGCATCACCCCGTGGTACTTCGACCGCCGCACCGAGTGGTATGACGCGCCCAGCTTCAGCGGTGACCCCGGCTACAAGGATGCCTACCGCAATCCGCTGCGACAGAAGCGCTTCGGCCTGGATGCCAGTAATACCTCCAGGTTCGACACCCGCGCCGGTGCGTTCACCCTCGACTACGGACTGTCCTACAGCGACGAAGACATCGCGCCGGGCAGTTCGGGGCCGGTCATGCACGATGACCTGGTCAACAACCGTTTCCTGCGCAACGCCGAGCGCAAGGAGTACAGCGCCGTGGCCTCGCTGAAGTGGCAGCCCGATGAGCATTGGGAACTGCTGGCCGGCGGCCGCTGGAACCGCGTGGATGTACATGACCGCAACCGCCTGGCCACGCCCGATGCCTATGAAGTGCAGGGACAGTACCGCTACACCGAACTGCTCAATGGCAACCCGGCGCTGCCGTCGTGGCGGGCCAAGCGCATCGCGCTGCTGAACTGGTACCCGGATGCCAACGGCAACTTCACCCGGGAATCGCTGCTGGCCTCGCCGTACAAGAAGGGCACGGTGGCCGACATCGGTGGCTGGAACTTCTACGACGCTGGCAAGGCGCAGGATCTGGAAGTGCCGGTCAGCTGGAGCTGGTCGCAGCCGATCCGCCGCCGCGACAGCGCGTTCTCGCCGACCGCCAGCGTGGCCTATCGCTTCAGCGAAGACACCATGGTCTACGTGAAGTACGCCGAAGGCACCAAGCTGCCGAGCCTGTTCGAGACCACGCTGGGCCTGTTCACCGCCGCCAAACCGGTGGGTGAGCTTAAGCCGGAGCGTGCGCGCAGCTGGGAAATCGGCGCCAGCACCCTCCGCTACGACCTGTTCACTGCCGGCGACCGCCTGGCGCTGAAGCTGGCGTATTTCGATACCCGTATCGACGACCTGATCACCCGTGACTACCGCACGCTGTCGGCGGGCCTGATCCGCAACGTCGACCAGTTCAAGGTCTCGGGCATGGAGTTCCAGTCCAGCTATGACAGCGGCAAGGTATTTGCCGATCTGTCCGCGCACTACTACTCCAAGGCCAAGACCTGCGCGCCGGACATCGCCGCCGAGCGCCGTGCCTATGGGGCGCAGCGCAGGAACGGCGAGCTGGCCAACACGCCCGACTGCGTGGACGGCGGCTTCGAGGGCTCGTACACCAATACCCAGAACCCGCCGCGCTACATGGTCAACCTGACCCTGGGCTCGCGCCTGTTCGAGGAGCGCCTGACCTTCGGCACCCGCGTGGTCCACAACGCCGGCCCGATCAGCAAGCTGGACAAGGACTGGAACGTGGGCCTGTCGGCGATCCAGCAGCTGTACCGGCCAACCACGCTGGTCGACCTGTTCGCCAGCTGGAGCTTCAACGACCAGCTCTCGGTGGAAGCCGGCGTGGACAACCTGACCGACCGCTACTACCTGGACCCGCTGGCCCTGGGCGTGATGCCGGCACCGGGCCGCACCGCGCGGCTGGCGCTGACCTGGAAGTACTGATCGGTCGCGGATGAGCGCTGGGGTCGGATCCCTTTCCTGCGGAAAGGGCGAGCGGCGGGGTCGGATCCCTTTCCTGCGGAAAGGGCGAGCGGCGGGGTCGGATCCCTTTCCTGCGGAAAGGGCTCTGACCCCAACAGCGCGGGATACCCCGCTTACAGCCCCGTCGCCGCCTTCACCGCGTCCTCGTGCAGCGACTCGTTCAGCTCATCCACCACGGTGGTCCATGCCGCATCGGCCTGCAGCGACTCGGACAGGAACTGGCGCTGCGCATCGTTCCAGTACGGCGCCTCGACCACTTCCACATCGGTGGCCAGCTGGTGCTCGCGGATGAAGCGGGCGATGCCCTCGGCGCTGGCGTCCAGGCCCAGCTGCAGGAACAGGTTGGTCATGCGCGGTTCGGTGGTGATCATCGTCGGTTCCTGCGGTAAGAAGGGATGCGCCATTATCGGCGCACATAGCCTTGGGGAAAGCCCCGTGGCGAACGTCTACAGCAGGACGACCCCCTTGGCATCCCCCATGAACGCACACATCGCCCCTGAAGACAGCCGCAGCCTGCGGCTCAAGGCCGCCACCCGCGACAGCCATGGCGCCCTGGACAAGCGCATCATGGCCGGTGACATCTTCGCCGACCGCAGCAACTTCGCCCGTTTCCTGCGCGTGCAGTATCGCTTCCACCGCAGCATCGATGCGCTGTATGCCAACCCTGCGCTGGACGCACTGCTGCCGGACCTGGGCGAGCGCCGCCGCCTGACCCAGGTCGCGCGCGACCTGCAGGACCTGGAGCAGACCCTGCCGGGGACTGACATCGCGGCGTTGCCGTCCGATCTGGAACTGCCCGCCGCGTTGGGGTGGCTGTATGTGGCCGAAGGGTCCAACCTGGGCGGCACCGTGCTGTACAAGATGGCCGCCAGGCTCGGCCTGGATCGTGATTTCGGCGCCCGCCACCTGGCCGCGCATCCGGATGGCGCGGCGCGCCACTGGCGCGAGTTCACCGCTGCGCTGGACGCGGTACCGCTGAGTGCCAGGCAGGAGCAGCAGGTGATCGATGCGGCCGACGCCGCGTTCCGCAGCGTGCACGGCCACGTCGAAGTGGAATTCGCCTGATGCCTGGTGCCCGCCTGCGGATGCAGCGCTGATGCGTTGGCTCTGGTTCGCGCTGGGATGGTTGATGGTCGGCCTCGGGGTGATCGGCGCGTTGCTGCCGGTGATGCCGACCACCATCTTCCTGATCTTCGCCGTGGGCTGCTTCGCACGCAGCTCGCCGAAGTTCGAGCAGCGCCTGCTGGCGCATCCGCGCTACGGCCCGTCACTGCGGCTGTGGCGTGAGCAGGGTGCGGTGTCGCGCAAGGGCAAGGCGTTCGCCAGTGCCGGCATGGCCGTCGGTTTTGCGCTGTTCTGCTGGGGAGCGCACCCGTCGTGGCGTCTGCTGCTGGGCGTGGGCCTGTTCTTCGCGGTCAGCGCCGGCTACGTGCTCAGCCGACCCGCGCCGCGGCTGCAGCCCCATCCGGTCGTGGAAGTGGACGACGCCAATGATCCGCGTGCGACCCGCCGTCGCGCAGCGACCCCTGATGCTGATGGAAACCGAGACGATGCTGCCTGCTGACCTGGCCCCCGTGGCCGCCCCCGCATTGACCCCGTGGGGCATGTACCTGGCCGCCGACGTGGTGGTGAAGGCCGTGATGATCGCGCTGGCACTGGCGTCGCTGGCCACCTGGACCGTGCTGCTGGCCAAGGGCTGGGAGCTGGCGCGGCAGGCCCGGCAGCTGCGTGCGGCACGCGCGCTGTTGCTGCAGTCCGCACAGCTGCCGACGCAGAGCGAGGAAGCGACCCTGCAACAGGGCGCTGCACTGACGATGCTGGACGCTGCACGCACCGAACTGCGCCTGTCGCAGGAGCTGGACAGCCACGACGGCATCAAGGAGCGCGTCGCCTCGCGCCTGGAACGCATCGAGCTGGAAACCGCGCGCGTGCAGCGGCGCGGTATCGGCGCGCTCGCCAGCATCGGCGCGGTGGCGCCGTTCGTCGGCCTGTTCGGTACGGTGTGGGGGATCATGAACAGTTTCATCGGCATCGCCCACAGCAACACCACCAGCCTGGCGGTGGTTGCGCCCGGCATCGCCGAGGCCCTGTTGGCGACAGCGCTCGGCCTGGTCGCGGCGATTCCCGCGGTGCTGGTCTACAACCATTTCAGCCGCGTGCTGGCCGGCCTGCGGGGGCTGCTCGGCGATCTGTCGGCGGCCGTGCAGCAGCTGGTGTCGCGCGATCTTGATCGTGCCGTCCCGCGTGCCGCTGCGGCGCCGCTGCGCGCGGTGCACTGAGGCGCGACGATGGCGATCAGGACCGCGTCCGACCGCGACGATGCCCCCGAAGAAGCGCACGAGATCAATGTCACGCCCTTCATCGACGTGATGCTGGTGCTGTTGATCATCTTCATGGTGGCCGCACCGCTGGCCACCGTGTCGGTGCCGGTGCAGCTGCCGGCCAGCAGCGCCAATGCCGCGCCGCCGGAACAGGCACCGGTGTACGTGACCGTGCAGGCCGACCTGTCGCTGCGCGTCGGCGAGCAGGCGGTGGCGCGTGACGGGCTGGCGGCTGCATTGCAGGTGGCCACCCACAGTGATACCGCGCAACGCATCTTCCTGCGCGCCGACACCCGCGTGCCCTACGGCGAACTGATGGCCACCCTGGATGCGCTGCGTGCGGCGGGCTACCTGAAGGTGGCACTGGTCGGCCTGGAGCAGCGCACGCAATGAGCGGACTGCGGCGCTGGGCGACCAGCCTGGCGATCGTACTGCTGGTGCACGCGCTGTTGATCGGCGCGGCCTGCTGGTGGGTGGCGCGCGCACCGGTGCAGGCTGCAACGGCTCCCCCGGCAGCGCTGACGCTGGAGCTGGCGCCGATGGCGCAGGCACTGCCGGCGCCGCCGCGCGAGGTCGCCACCGGGCCGCTGCAGCAGCAACAGCAGCGGCAGCAGGCGCCAGCGCCAGCCGTGCGTGAGCAACCCAAGGCACCCGTGCAGCCGCAGGGCGAGCTGCCTCCGCCAGAAGCGCCGGAACCAGCGCCCGCGCCGGACAGCGCCGATGCCAACGTCGCGCAGACCAGCGCACCGCCGCAGGTGGCCGCCGACGCTGCCGCACGCTACACCGCGCCGCAGACCACGGCGGGTGAGCGCAGTCGTGCCGAGGCGACCTGGGAAGGACGCCTGCTCGGGCACCTGCAGAAGCACCGGCACTATCCACGCCAGGCCGAGCGGCTGCGCCAGCAGGGCGTGGTCTACGTGCGCTTTGCCGTGGCCCGCGACGGTGTGGTTTCGGCGGTGGTGCTGGGCCGCAGCAGCGGCTTCGCGCTGCTCGACCAGGAGACCCTGGACACCGTGCAGCGGGCCAGCCCGCTGCCGGCGCCGCCGGCCGAAATGGCCGGCGACCCGGTGGAAGTGATGGTGCCGGTGTCGTTCTTCCTGCGTGGGCGGTGATTGACGGTGGGGTCGGAGCCCTTTCCGCAGGAAAGGGCTCTGACCCCATCGAGGCCGTCATCCACGCATGGCGCGGATCTACAGCAGCGGCACCAGCAGCAGCGCCACGATGTTGATGATCTTGATCAGCGGATTGATCGCCGGGCCGGCGGTGTCCTTGTACGGATCGCCGACGGTGTCGCCGGTCACTGCCGCCTTGTGTGCCTCGCTGCCCTTGCCGCCGAAGTGGCCATCCTCGATGTACTTCTTGGCGTTGTCCCAGGCACCGCCGCCGGTGGTCATCGAAATGGCCACGAACAGGCCGGTCACGATGGTGCCGATCAGCAGGCCGCCCAGCGCGCGTGGCCCCAGCAGCAAGCCGACCACCACCGGCACCGCCACCGGCAGCAATGACGGCACGATCATTTCGCGGATCGCCGAGCGGGTCAGCATGTCCACCGCCTTGTCGTACTGGGGCTTGCCGGTGCCCTGCATGATGCCGGGGATCTCGCGGAACTGGCGGCGCACTTCCTCCACCACCGCACCGGCGGCGCGGCCGACCGCTTCCATCGCCATCGCACCGAACAGGTAGGGAATCAGGCCGCCGATCAGCAGGCCGATGATCACCGTGTGGTCGCTGAGATCGAAGCGGAACTCCTGGCCGGGATTGGCCGCCTGCAGGTTGTGGGTGTAGTCGGCGAACAGCACCAGTGCGGCCAGCGCCGCCGATCCGATCGCATAGCCCTTGGTCACTGCCTTGGTGGTGTTGCCCACTGCATCCAGCGGATCGGTGATGTCGCGGATCTCCGAGGGCAGCTCGGCCATTTCGGCGATGCCACCGGCGTTGTCGGTGATCGGGCCGTAGGCATCGAGGGCGACAATCATGCCGGCCATCGACAGCATCGCAGTAGCGGCGATGGCGATGCCGTACAGGCCGCCCAGCGCGAAGGCTCCCCAGATCGCCGCACACACCGCCACCACCGGCAGCGCGGTGGACTTCATCGAAATGCCTAGGCCGGCGATGATGTTGGTGCCATGGCCGGTGGTCGAGGCCTGCGCCACGTGCTGCACCGGCTTGTACTGGGTGCCGGTGTAGTACTCGGTGATCCACACGATCAGCCCGGTCAGCACCAACCCGATCAACGCGCAGCCATACAGCGCCATCGGCCCATGCACGTTGTCGGACATCAGCCCGGTGGTGATCGGATAGAACGCAATCGCCGCCAGCACGCCGGAGACGATCACGCCCTTGTACAGCGCACCCATGATCGAGCCGCCCGGCTTCACCTTGACGAACAGCGCACCGATGATCGAGGCGATGATCGATACGCCGCCCAGCACCAGCGGGTAGAGCACCGCGTTGGCGCCGGCCTCGGCCAGCATCAGGCTGCCCAGCAGCATGGTGGCGATCACGGTCACCGCGTAGGTCTCGAACAGGTCGGCGGCCATGCCGGCGCAGTCACCGACGTTGTCACCGACGTTGTCGGCGATCACCGCCGGGTTGCGCGGATCATCTTCGGGAATACCGGCTTCGACCTTGCCGACCAGGTCGGCGCCGACGTCGGCTCCTTTGGTGAAGATGCCGCCGCCCAACCGCGCGAAGATCGAGATCAGCGACGAACCGAACGCCAGCCCGACCAGCGCGTGCAGCGCCTGCTCCATCGGCAGGCCCATGCGCAGCAGCAGTGCGTAGTAGCCTGCCACGCCCAGCAGGCCCAGCCCGACCACCAGCATGCCGGTGATCGCGCCGCCGCGGAAGGCGACGTCCATCGCCGCGCTGATGCCCTGGCGCGCCGCCTCCGCGGTGCGCACGTTGGCGCGCACCGACACGTTCATGCCGATGTAGCCGGCGGCGCCGGACAGCACCGCACCGACCGCGAAACCAATCGCGGTGTACCAGCTGAGGAACACCCCGACCAGCACGAACAGCACCACGCCGGCGATGCCGATGGTCAGGTACTGACGGTTGAGGTAGGCACGCGCACCTTCCTGGATCGCGGTGGCGATCGCAACCATGCGCTCATTGCCGGTGGGTTGGCGCAGGATCCAGCGCGCCGAGACGATTCCGAACAGGATCGCGAGAATGGCGCAGCCCAGCGCCAGTGACAGCCCGTGACGTTCCAGCATTAGACCCCTCCGCAGAATGGATGTAGGCATCCAGTGGCGATGAACGGCACCACGAGGGGGACGACGGGCTGCAGCCTGGAACCAACCCGTACCGACCTTGGTGGTCGTCCGACGTATGGCGGTGTTCAGCATTCCCTGGTGCCTGCAGTATGCGTGCCGCTCTTTGTAGAGTCGAGCCATGCTCGACTGGCCCGTGGGAGCCGCGCCGCATGACCCGTGGGCGCCCTGCCAATGAACGCGTCGACATGCGCGCGGACCCGCCGCCAGGCAAGGGCATGATTTGCGAGCCACCGGCCTTTGCACCCCGTTAAGCCAGCCTCTGCAAGCCTGCGCGGAGTCCCGATGGAGATCCCCCATGCGCCTGTCCCTGTTGATGCTCGCCGCCCTGGCCCCGGCCGTGCCGGCACTCGCTGCGGAAACCCCGGAGCTGCAGCGTGCCGTGGGCGCACCCCAGGCGGTGGGCGCGGTGCATACGCTGCGGCAGATTCCCGAGGCCTGCGCACGCCTGGAAGGTGCGTTCACCGGCGATGCCGCCGCCCCGTACCGCTTCTCCGCCGTGCGTACCAGCGAGCAGTGCCAGCCACGTGCGCGCTTCGTCGACTACACCAAGGCACAGCCGAGTGCCGACAAGGGCTGGAAGCTCAACGATGTGATCCGCGTGCCCAACGCGGCATGCCCGGCGCAGCAGGCGGTGGTGCGGGTGTGGCGCCTGCCGTCGAGCAACAAGGTCGAGCTGGATGGGCAGGGCCAGTCGCGCATCTATCTGGAAGAGGCCAAGAAGCAGGCGGCAGCCGGCCAGATTCCGCAGGTGACGATGTTCGCCGCGCAGCTGCAGATGGAAGGCAAGGCCTGCAATTGAGATGATGCGTGCGCTGCGCCCACGCAGTCGTCCACGGGTGGTAGTGCCGGCCGCTGGCCGGCATCCGGCTGATCTCACTCCGCCAGCGTCGCCCCGCGCGCCACCAGCAGCTCGCGCAACGCCCTGCGATGGCAATGCGCTTCGTCCTCGCAGTAGCAGCCCACGCTGAGGTCGCTGTGCTGCGACATCGCGGCCAGCAGGTCCAGCGCGTGCGCGGCATCGGGCGCTTTCATCTCGGCCTTGTAGTGGCGGAAGAACGCAGTCCAGTCGGCGGCGGTCTTCGCCTCATGGGCCTGTTTCACCAGCTCCGCGCTGGGTGACAGAGTCGGGAACCAGACGTCGTACCAGTCCCGTTTCGCGAATTCGCTGCGGGGCACGCCGCGCGGTGGTCGCCGCACGGTGCCGATGCGCAGGCCCTCACCGGGTTGGCGCGGGCTGCCAAGACGAACAACACGCAGTGCCATGATGACCTCCATGAAAAGGGGACGGAGGGGATTAAGTCGTATCCGACCCACTGCTGATGCTGTTGGAGATGACAGAGGGGCGTATGCGACTTAATCCCCTCCGTCCCCTTTTTCAGGTCAGCCCTCGAAGGCCGGCAGCTTCTGCTTCACCGCCACGTTCTTCAGAGTGACGTACTTCGGCAGGCCGTCGGTGCCATAGGGAAGCGGCGCTTCGCCCTTGATCAGCGGCGACAGGTAGGCGCGCGCCTTGGCGGTGATGCCGAAGCCATCGCGGCGGATGAAGCCGGCTGGCATCTTCTTCTCGTGGTTGGCGATCTTCGACAGCGGGGCCGCTTCGATCTTCCAGCGATAGGGCGCATCGCTGCTGCGCACGATCACCGGCATCACGCCGTTCTGGCCCTTCAGTGCCAGCTGCACGGCGGCCTTGCCGACCGCCTGTGCCTGCTCCCAGTCGGTCCTGCTGGCCAGGTGGCGGGCCGAGCGCTGCAGGTAGTCGGGCAGCGCCCAGTGCACCTTCAGGCCCAGCTGGTCCTTGACCCGTGCAGCAAGGTGCGCGGCCACGCCGCCCAGCTGCGAGTGACCGAACGAGTCCTTGCCGCCGCCTGCGTCGGCGACGAAGCGGCCATCTGCGGTCGCGATACCTTCCGACGCCACCACCACGCAGTAGCCGACGCGCTCGACCACGGCCTTCACCTTGGCCAGGAACGCGGCCTCGTCGTAGGCGCGCTCGGGCAGCAGGATGATGTGCGGTGCTTCGTCATCACCGTTGCCAGCCAGGCCGGCGGCCGCGGCCAGCCAGCCGGCGTGGCGGCCCATCGCCTCGTAGATGAAGACGCGGGTGGAGGTCTCGGCCATCGCCGCAACGTCCAGCGCCGCCTCGCGCACCGAGACGGCGGTGTACTTGGCCGCCGAGCCGAAGCCGGGGCAGGTGTCGGTCACCGCCAGATCGTTGTCGATGGTCTTGGGCACGCCAATGCAGGTCAGGTCGTAGCCGGAGGCCTTGGCCAGCTGCGAGACCTTCAGCGCGGTATCGGCCGAGTCGTTGCCGCCGTTGTAGAGGAACCAGCGCACGTCGTGCGCGCGCAGCACCTCCAGCAGGCGGTCGTAGCGGGCACGGTCGGCGTCCAGCGATTTCAGCTTGACCCGGCACGAGCCGAAGGCACCGCCCGGGGTATGGGCCAGCGCGCGGATGGCCGCGGCACTCTCCTTGCTGGTGTCGATCAGCTCCTCGCGCAGGGCGCCGAGGATGCCGTTGCGGGCGGCCAGGACCTTGATGCCCTTGGCCCGCGCCTGCTCGATCACCGCCGCCGCCGTGGCGTTGATGACGGCGGTGACACCGCCGGACTGGGCATAAAGGAGAGTGCCGTTGCGCATGCTTCTACCTGCTCGGGGGAGGGGACATTGCAGGGACATTACCCGGATGCGGTAAAGTGGCGCTATTGCGGTGCAGCGATACCGGACCGTCCGGGACGCGAACCTTCTTTGTTTTCAACACGTTGGAGTCAGGTCAATGCGATTGGTTCTGTTGGGACCGCCCGGTTCGGGCAAGGGGACACAGGCGACGCGCCTGAAGGAAAAGCTGGGCATCGCCCACATTTCGACCGGTGACATGCTGCGCGCGGAAATCGCCGCCGGCACCGAGCTGGGCAAGCAGGCCAAGACGGTGATGGATGCCGGCAACCTGGTGTCGGACGACATCCTGCTGGGCATGCTGGAGTCGCGCCTGACCCAGGCTGATGTCGCCAAGGGCTTCATCCTCGATGGCTACCCGCGCAACGTGGCCCAGGCCAATGCGATGGACGGCCTGCTGGCCAAGATCGGCCAGCCGCTGGACGCCGTGGTGCAGCTGGACGTGGCCACCGAGCTGCTGGTGGATCGCATCGCCGGTCGTGCCAAGGAGCAGGGCCGCGCCGATGACAATCCGGAAGCGGTGCGCCAGCGCCTGCAGGTCTACAACGAGCAGACCGCCCCGGTGGTCGATTTCTACGCCGGCCGTGGCACCCTGGCCCGCGTCGATGGCGTCGGTGAGCTGGACGAGATCGAAGCCCGCATCCTGGCGGCGATCAAGGCCTGATCCGGCCGGGCCGGCGCGAATTGCCGGCTCCCCGGGCGCAAAAAAACACAGGCCTGGTCCGCGAGGATCAGGCCTGTGTCGTTTGACAGGCGCCAGCGAAGGGCTTGCTCAGGGCCCCGCAGCATGAGCTCCCTTGGGGATGGCCTCTTGGGGAGTAGGACCGGTTCGGGTACTGCGGCTGGCAGTTCGAATTGTGTCCGGGTTCACAGAACATCGCTATCGGGAATTCCCTGACAGCTGATTGGAGTTTTCTCACATCCCGTGTAGGGGTTGTCTTACCCGATAGCGGACATTGGCCCTATACAGCCGTCATCGGTCACAATCCTCGGTCATGAGCAGCGTACATATCCTTGCAATTGCCGGCACCTTCATGGGCGGCGTGGCCGCCCTGGCGCGGGAACTCGGGCATTCCGTCAGCGGCAGCGACCAGGCCATTTACCCGCCGATGTCGACCCAGCTCGAACAGCTGGGCATCACCCTGGACCAGGGCTACCGTGCCGACAGCGTGCCGGCCGGCACCGACGAGGTGGTGATCGGCAACGCGCTGTCGCGCGGCAATGCCGCCGTGGAAGCCGTGCTCGATGCCGGCCAGCGCTATATATCCGGCGCGCAGTGGCTGTCCGAGCAGGTGCTGCCGGGCCGCGACACGCTGGCCGTGGCCGGTACCCATGGCAAGACCACCACCACCACCATCCTCACCTGGCTGCTGGAAAGTGCAGGGCGCTCGCCGGGCTTCCTGATCGGCGGTGTCGCCGAGGATTTCGGAGTCTCCGCGCGCCTGGGCCAGGGCCGCGAGTTCGTGGTCGAAGCCGATGAGTACGACACGGCCTTCTTCGACAAGCGCAGCAAGTTCGTGCACTACCGGCCGCTGGTGGCCATCCTCAACAATCTTGAATACGACCACGCCGACATCTTCCCGGACGTGGCGGCGATCCAGCGCCAGTTCCACCACCTGGTGCGTACCGTGCCCGCACGTGGGCGGCTGATCGTCAACGGCGAGGATCAGCACCTGGCCGAAGTGCTGGCGATGGGCTGCTGGACCCCGGTCGAGCGGTTTGGTTTCGATCCCTCGCTGGAGTGGCATGCCGAGCTGCTGGCCGCCGATGGCAGCGCGTTCCGCGTGCACCATCGTGGGCAGGCGCTGGGCGACGTGCAGTGGTCGCTGCTGGGCCGCCACAACGTGCTCAACGGGCTGGCCGCGCTGGCCGCTGCGCATGCAGTGGGCGTGGCGCCGGCCGCGGTGATCCCGGCGCTGGCGCGCTTCCGCAGCGTCAAGCGCCGCATGGAAGTGATCGGCAGCCATGGCGGCATCACCGTCTACGATGATTTCGCCCATCACCCCACCGCGATCGCCACCACGCTGGAGGGCCTGCGTGCCAGGGTCGGCGATGCGCGCATCGTGGTTGCGATGGAACCGCGCAGCAACTCGATGCGGTTGGGCGCACATGCGCAGGCACTGGCACCGTCGCTGGCGCTGGCTGATGAAGTGGTGTTCCTGCATCGCCCGGAACTGGCCTGGGATGCCGCTGCGGTGATCGCTGCGGTACGTGGTGACGCCCACGCGGTGCCGGATACCGACGCGTTGCTGGAACAGCTGCAGGCCAGCGCGCGCAGCGGCGACCACGTGGTGTTCATGTCCAACGGTGGCTTCGACGGCGCCCCGCGCCGCTTCCTCGCCGCGTTGCAGGCCCGATGAGCGTCGACAGCCCGCTGCCGCTGTTTCCGCTGCACACCACGCTGGTGCCGGGTGCGGCGGTGGGCCTGCGCGTGTTCGAGCGCCGCTATCTGGACCTGGTCCGCGACAGCGGCCGCAGTGGTGAGGGGTTCGGTGTCTGCCTGATCCTCGATGGCGAGGAAGTCGGCGCACCGGCGACGCCGGCGGCCTACGGTGTGCAGGTGCGCATCGAAGACTTCGATGTCGGCGCCGATGGCGTGCTGCAGCTTCGCCTGCGCGGCACCCGCCGTTTCCATGTGGAGCGTACCCGCGTGCGCGACAACGGCCTGGTGGTGGCCGACGTGCGCTGGTGCGAGGAAGACCCGGACGACGAACTGCGACCACAGCACGCGCTGCTGGCCACGGTGCTGGGGCACATCATCGAACAGGCCGGCGAGGCCTATGCGCCGTCCAACCCGGCGTTGCTGGACCAGGCCAGCTGGGTCGGCTGGCGGCTGGCCGAGCTGTTGCCGCTGAGCGAGCAGCAGCGCCTGCAGCTGCTGCAGATGGACGACCCGCACCAGCGATTGCAGCAGTTGCTGGGCTGGATGCCGTAGCAGCCTGCCTTGGGTGGGTGTGCACCTTGGTGCACACGCTGGGGCATGCGTGGAATGCCATCCACGCACGGCGTGGATCTACTGTAGAGCCGAGCCTATGCTCGGCTTGATGGTTCCCGCGAAGAGCAGCCGAGCATGGGCTCGGCTCTACAGTGGGTGATCGCGCACCGGTGCCGGTCAGGGCGCCGTGGTCTTCAACCGCAGCACCGGCAACCCGGTTTCGCTGTGCACGTCCTCGCGCTGCGGCAGGTCCTGCACGGCGTCCTTCACTGCGTTGAGCGCCGGGTCGACGCCACGCAGCGGGTGCCACATGCCGATCCACTCGAAATGACGCTCGTAGCGCAGGGTCTGCGCACTGCCCAGCCATAGCGGCGTACTGCCCGGTTGCAACTGCGCAGGGGCTGGCCACAGGCGCAGTACGTAGCGCTCATCGCGGTGTGTACCCGGGCGCACCATCAACAGCGCTTCCACGCGCGTGTCCAGCGTGGCTGGCAGCACCGGCAGTTCGTCGGCACCCGTGTTCTTGTCCAGCATCAGCAGCGCCTCCTGCCAGCCGGCCTGTTCCTGCCGCTTCCAGCCGCGTGCTTCCAGCTGCGCCTGCAGCGGGGCCAGCGGGCCCGCCACCTGCACGTCCAGCGGCCAGCGCTGGTCGTCGTCGAACTCGTTGCGGCGCGCCGGCAGTGTCGCCCAGTCGTGCTGCCACCAGGCCTGCATGTCCATCGCCTGCGCCGCCGGCAGGGTCGGCTCGAAGCGTTCCAGCTTCACCGGAATGTGGCGCGGCGCGTACCACATCGCCGCCACGGCGAAGACACCGTAGAACAGCCACGCCACCGGCTTCACCCAGAACGAGCGGTTGAAGCGGCGGCGGTAGGCGATGCCCAGCACCAGCAGCCAGAACGTGCCGAACAGCATGCCGCCGATCACATCGCTCAGCCAGTGCGCGCCCAGGTACAGGCGCGAGAAGCCGATCAGGCTGACCACGATGCCCGACACCAGGTACGGCCAGACACGGGTGCGGCCAGGCATCTCGCGGGCGATCAGCACCGCGAAGAAGCCGAAGGTGATGGTGGCCATGGTCACCGACACCGACGGGAAGCCAAAGCCACTGCTGGCATCGACCGGTCGCACCACATCCACCGTTGCGCCGAGCAGCATGGTCAACGCCAGGCCGAAGGCAAGCGCGGCCAGCCAGTGCGCGGCTGCCATCCAGCGGCGGCGCCAGATCAGGTAGCCCATCGCTGCAGCGGTGGCCGGCAACAACACCTGCCAGGCGCCCAGCGATGCCAGCGCGGCCATCGGGTAATCGGCCAGCGGATTGCGCAGCGCCAGCATGGCCTGGTGCACCAGCAGGTCGATCGCCAGCGGCTCGCCATGGGCGACCACCACGGTCAGCAGCGCGAACCAGCCCCAGCCCAGCACCAGCAGCATCAGCGCCAGCATCGCCAGCGGCACCGACTCGCGGCGCTTCGGGTCCAGCACACCGACGGTGTAGCGGCCCAGCGTCGGGTGTCGGTTGGACCAGTCCAGCAGCCGCGCCAGCCAGTTGTCCATGCGCGCGGCCGACCAGCGGTAGCCGTACAGCACGATGGCCCAGACCAGGCCGAGGATCACTGCCAGCAGGCCGACCACCACCACCAGGCGCCCTGCGACGGCGGCCACCGCGTCGTAGGCCTCGCCGAGCACCCAGCCCGGTGCCAGGAACAGCACCGCCCACGAAATGCTGGCGATGCCACTGGCCTGCATGTAGCGGCTGGCCGGCATTTTCATCATGCCCGCGATGGCCGGCACGAACGGCCGGATCGCGCCCACGTAGCGTGCTACCAGGATGCTCTTGAAGGCATTGCGGCGGAACAGGTTTTCGCCGCGGTCGAGCAGCTGCGGGTAACGGCTGAAGGGCCACACGCCACGCAGGCGGTCACCCCAGCGGCGGCCGATCCAGTAACTGATGCCATCACCGGCGAATGCGCCCAGTGCGGCTGCGGCCACCGCGTACGGCCCGGAGATCTGGCCCAGCCCGATGAACACGCCCACCGCGAACAGCAGCGGCAGGGCCGGCACGATGGCACCGAGAATGATCACCGCATCGCAGAAGGCGATGAGGAAGATAACGGCACCCGCCAGCACGGGGTGAGCGGCAATCCACGCGAGGGTGGCGTCGATCCATGAAGAGTCCATTGCCCGATTATAGGGGCGTGAAGGTGACTGGTTCCCAGCCGCTTGGTGACCGTTTGCAACGGGCGCCATCGCCTAGAATGGGCACATGCCGCATTCGCCAGACACGCCCTCGCACGCCCTGAAGGCCGACAGCTTCGGTCGCATCCTCCTTGTGGAAGGGCCGGCCGGCCCCTTTGTACGCCGTGATCTGGGCGCCACACCACTGTGGTTGCGGCTGCCAGCCTGGTGGCTGGCCCGCCGTGAAGCACGCGCACTGCGCCACATCCACGGCATGGCCGATGTGCCGCAGCTGCTGGCGTGGGATGGACGTCATCTCGACCGCAGCTTCATGGCCGGCGACGCCATGTACCAGCGTCCGCCTCGCGGTGACCTGGCCTGGTTCCGCGCCGCGCGTCGTCTGCTGCAGCAGCTGCATCGCAATGGCGTGGCCCACAACGATCTGGCCAAGGAAGCCAACTGGCTGGTCACCGACGATGGCCGCCCGGCGCTGATCGACTTCCAGCTGGCGGTGATCGGCAACCCGCGCTCGCGCTGGATGCGCCTGCTGGCCCGTGAGGACCTGCGCCACCTGCTCAAGCACAAGCGCATGTACTGCCGCGAGTCGCTCACCCCGGTGGAAAAGCGGGTGCTCAAGCGCACCTCCTGGGTGCGCGAGCTGTGGTTCGCCACCGGCAAGCCGGTCTACCGCTTCGTCACCCGCCGCATCCTGCATTGGGAAGACAACGAGGGGCAGGGGCCGAAGCCGTGAGCCGTACGCAGGTGGTGACCGGCCCGCCGAGTGCAGGCAGCATCCTGCGCCCACAGCTGGCTGGCGCCGACTTCGTGCACGCCTGCCAGGCGACGACCCGTCGTGATGGGCGCTCGGCCTTGCAGGCCTATCGCGACATGGCGGCGACCATTCCCGGCTGGTTCGATGGGCTGATGGCACTGCGCAATCGCGGCATGCGCCTGCTCGGCATGAAGCACCTGGGCTCGTTGCGTGCGGTACAGGACATCGCGCAGCCGCGTCCGGGGCAACGGCTGGGCATCTTCACCCTGCAGTCGCTGGATGACGATGCCATCGTGCTGGAAGACGACGACCGCCACCTGCGTGTGCAGCTGGCCCTGCAGTGGCAGGGCGATGTGCTGGAAGTGGCGACGGTGGTGCATACGCACAACGCGTTCGGGCGTGTGTACATGCTGCCGGTCGCCCCGGTGCATCGGCTGATCGTGCCGCATCTGCTGAGGAAGCAGGTGCAGGGGTACCGGTAGATCCACGCCATGCGTGGATGAATTAAGCAATTCAATGGTCGCGTGCAAGTGAGTTTGCCGTCACCGATGTCAGCCTGCCAGGCAACAACGCGGAGCTGTGAGCGGCGGGGTCGGAGGCGCGTTGATCGGTGCCATTGGTCGAGGGACAGTTACAGTGGGAGGAGCTGTCGCGATTCAAGCGGTGACCAACGCCTTCACGGGGGCGGGCAGTGTTCTTGCTCAGAATGCCTAGGAAGGAAAGCCCACGTCCGGTGCGGAGCTTGCGTCAGCGATGGCGGGTAGTGTCGGTGGCGGTCTAGTTGCGAGCGGAATTGGTGTGGCTGCTGGTGATTTTGCGGGAGCTGCGGCCAAAGGGAATCTACAAAGGATGGTCGCCTCCTCTGCACCCGGGGTGCCAAATATGGCCCATGCGACCGCGTCAACTGCAGCAGCTATTCCGAAGCAGAGCTTGGGGCAGGCCACCATGTCACAGACTGCCCAGGCATCAGCTCAGATGGCGACTGCGGCAGCACAGAAGGAACTGGAGAAAAGGAAGTGTAGACGTCAACGCGTTCTTTGTTAGTTTATGAGATAGGAGGGGTGCTGTTCTTTGTGCTGATCTACGTCATCCTTGACTACAGAGGGATTGGCAACGCGGCTCGAATTGCTCTTTACCCTTTTTTTGTGTTTCAAGCCTTTCTGCTGTCGTCATATTTTGTAGATGCCTTGAAGGGTAGATGGCGTCGCTGAGTTTGGAAGCTGGCAACAGAACGAAATGAGCAACCCAATGCATACCGTTTCCAGCGTTGAAAGAGCGCTGATTGAAGCTGTGGCAGTCTGTCTGCCTGCGGCCTCTGCTTCGCAGCTTCAAGCCGACCTGGCTTCCGCAAGCGCTGTGGAAACCAGTCTGGGTGGAGCTCGGGTGGGATTCGTCATTTCTGGATATGAGCGTCCGCCGTATCTAGGGCAGCACGCATATCCCGTCGAGCTGCAGATGCAGGACGCAGATGGTGCTGAACTCACGCCGATTCTTCATGCGGACGCAAACGACCGGCTACTGGAGCTGGAGATCATTCGTTGGGATGGTGGCGAGCTGATATCTCCGCAGATCGAGAGCGTGGTCTGCTATGCATGAGGTGGCGAAGAAGGATTCTGGTGACGACAAGGGCAATGTGCAGAATGCCAGCCTCGAAGAGCCAGTGGATGTCGCGGAAGCGCTTGCGATGTATCAGCGCTTGATGCTTGAACGAAGCGATGCGGCGTTCGTCGCCGACTTCATGGTGTTCTGTTGGCAGGCCGTTGATCCCGGGCGCGTCGCCGCATTGGACTTGCCTGGGGACGTTGTGGATGCGTGCGCTGATCAGCTATCCCTGCTGATGCGGATGGAGGATCAGCAGGATCAGCAGGATCAGCAGCGCGCGGCGCCAGCTTTCTGGAAGCGCTACATCGAGTGGGCGGACTACGCCATCGATTTCCCGCTTGATGAACGCAAGCGGTTCATCTGTGAGGCACCTGGCTACTTGGAGCCAGCATTTTCTGTGTTCGTGGCCACTGGCGGTGCTGAGATGAGGTCTGAGGCGATGGAGCTCCTGGCTGAGTACTCCGGGTCTGGCACAGCGAGGGCTGCCTATGTCAGATCGGTGATCGAGAGTCGGCTCAGCTCTGAAGGGTCATATGGTCATCAATCCGTCGGTGGCTGATGGCTGTCAAAGGGGTCTGCCCATCACAACGGAAAGTGGTCGACGTGCAACGGTTTGAATAGAGCACTTGGTATATCCCTGCTGCTGGCAGCGGGTGGGACGGGTCTGGTTCCCGCCTTTTCCAGAGACAAGCATCCAGGCATCTGCCAAGGAATGAGTGGGTCGCGCAATGATGTGCAGTCCTGCCAGACACCGCTGCAGGCGCTTCTTGCGAACTCGGGCGGCTATGATGGCGGGCACTTTGCTGCGTTCGGCTACCTGCTCCATGAGGGTGGAAGCAGTGATGCCCTCGGCCCCTCCGCCGATGCGCTGGTCGATCTGAGTGGCGCGGAGTACGAGGACTCCGTGCGTGGCATCGAGCCAGGCCTGTACTTTGTCATGCTCCAGGGGATGTATTACGCGGGGGGGGGCAGTGAACGGTGCCTGCGTGGGCGAACTGAGGGCGCCTTTCATATCGCGCACATCAAAGGTCGATGAGGTTGATTGACCAGAGTGCTGTTGAGGTAATGCATGTGGGACTGCGCACACGCCATCCTCTATTACGAGAGCCAAGGGCAGGACTCGCTCCTGGTGCATGAGAACGTGTACCTGATCAGTGCCGATAACGACGAGCGCGCTCTTGAGAATGCAAACGCGCCTGCTCGCGGGTATGAGGATCCGAGCGGCCGCCTGATGGGTGAAGACGGTAGAGCGCCCCTCTATCGATGCGCCGGAATCCGCAAGCTGATATCAGTAGAGACTGATGAGGACCCTGCCGAGGGACGCCTGCACTCCGGTGTGGAGGTCACGTACTCCGTCATGGCGGTGGATACGTTGGATCAGGTGAGACGTCTTGCCCGTGGTGATGGCGTGGAAGTGCTGTACCAGGAATGGAAATGTAGAGCCGAGCATGGCTCGGCTCTACAGAGGCGGGTGACCTTACGGCGTCGCCGGCACCACCTGCTGGCCAATGAAGTTGCGCTTGGCGTCGAAGTCGTACGCGATCTGCAGCTGGCCCACATCCGGGCAGGCGTGGCAGTCGCGCAGCGGCGTGCGGTACAGCAGGCGGACGCCACCGTTCTCCAGCGGCGTGGCCCCGGCCGACTGCGCCGGTGCGAACGGCGTGGCCTGCGGGTGGTCCTTCAGCAGGGCCTGCACGGCGGGGTCGGCACGCAGGGTGTCGTCCAGCTGCACGGCATCCACATCGATGCGCTTGCCGGTGGCGTCGACCAGGCGGGTGCCCTCGTTGGTGTTGGCGCGGAACGGATACTCGACCGTCGCAATGCCCAGGCCTTCGTTCTCGTGCCAGGCCGTCACGTAGGCCAGCTCGCCCCCGGTGGACAGCTGTTCGGCGGCGGTGATCGCATCGGCGCTGGCGCCGCCGGCGCGCATCGCATCGCGCAGGCAATCACGCGTGGCGGCGTTCTCGCCCTGGCGGCAGGCGTTGAGGTCGCCATCCCACACCACGGCCTCGCTCCAGCGCAGCTTGCCGTCGGCGGCGGCCTTCTCTGCGCTGGGCGTGTCACCGGCAGGTGGCTCCTTGCCCGGTTCCGGCGAACGGCCCTGGCAGGCGGTCAGCAGGGCAAGCCCCAGGGCAGGCAGCAACAGGCGGGAACGGCGCATGGCGTGGACCTCGTGTGTTGTCTGGAGGCCCAAGTATCGTCAAGGCCGGGTGAACTCCACGTCGGCGCGGCATACTAGCGGCTCATTGCATACGCTGGAGTGTGGGACGTGGGCAGTCTGCAGGGCAAAACGCTTTTCATCACCGGTGCCTCGCGTGGCATCGGCCTGGCCATCGCACTGCGCGCTGCGCGCGACGGCGCCAACGTGGCCATTGCGGCCAAGTCGTCGGTGCCGAATCCGAAGCTGCCGGGCACCATCCATACCGCGGCCGAAGCGGTGACGGCGGCAGGCGGGCAGGGCCTGGCCCTGAAGTGCGACATCCGCGAGGAAGAGCAGGTGCATGCGGCGGTTGCGGCCACGGTCGACACCTTCGGTGGCATCGACATCCTGGTCAACAATGCCAGCGCGATCTGGCTGCGTGGCACGCTGGATACGCCGATGAAGCGCTTCGACCTGATGCAGCAGGTCAATTCGCGCGGCAGCTTCCTGTGCGCGCAGGCCTGCCTGCCGTACCTGCTGCAGGCGCCGAACCCGCACATCCTCACTCTCGCGCCGCCGCCGAGCCTGGAACCGAAGTGGTGGGGCGCGCATACCGGCTACACGCTGGCGAAGATGGGCATGAGCTTCGTCACGCTCGGCCTGGCCGCGGAATTCGGCCCGCAGGGTGTGGCGGTGAACGCGCTGTGGCCGCGCACGGTGATCGCCACCGATGCGATCAACATGATTCCGGGCGTCGATGCGGCCGGCTGCCGCACGCCGCAGATCATGGCCGATGCTGCGCACGCGGTGCTGGTGCGCGAGGCGGCGGGTTTCCACGGCCAGTTCCTGATCGACGATGACGTGCTGGCACAGGCGGGTATCACCGATCTGTCCGGCTATGCGGTGGATCCATCGCGTCCGTTGTTGCCGGATCTGTTCCTGGAGTGATCGCGCGTCGCCGGCAGAGGCCGAGGGCTGCGACCTTCGGCCTGCTGCGCTAGAATGCGAGGCTGTAATCGTTTTCAACAAGGACGTGAACCCATGTCACGCACTCTTTCCGTCGCGGCGCTGGCCGCTTCGCTGTCGATTGTCCTGGCTGCCTGCGGCGGCAAGGCACCCGCAACCACTGGCGACGCCGGCCCTTCCAGCACGCCCGACGCCAGCGCGGCGCCGTCCGACGCACAGCAGCAGTTGACCGCCAAGCTCAACGCCTACATCGGCTGCTTCAACACGCTTGATTCGAAGACCCACGGCAGCATCGAGTCCTATACGCGCTGGATCAAGGACGTCGAGGCCGGCCCGAGCGGGCGCGAGACCCAGGTGTACGGTCCGTTCGAGATCAGCGATTACGACATGAAGCAGTGCGATGGCCCCGTGACCGAGGCGATGGCTGCCAAGCCGGCGCTGGCTGAGCTCGATGCCGCTGCTGGCCATTACCAGCAGGCGCTGAAGGCACTGGTGCCGCTCAGCAAGGACGCGCACGACTATTACGATCGCCAGGACTACGAAGACGACCAGTTCGCCAAGGGAAAGCAGCTGCACGCGCCCTTGATGGCCGCCTTCAAGGAGTTCGTGACTGCCAGCGAAACGTTCAACGCCGAGCTGGAGCGCCAGAACGACGCCGCCCAGCGCGAGCAGCTCAAGGTATTGGAACAGGCCGAGGGACGCACGCGCGAGTACTACCGTCTGGCAATGATGCTGGAAGCCAAGGCCATCATGGATCTGATGAGTGAGGATGACTTCGATCAGGCCAAGGCGCGCGAGCGCCTGGATGCGTTCAACCGCATTTCCGACGAAGCGCATGCGAAGGTGGCTGATCAGGAGCCGGGCAAGCTGGACTGGAACAGCTTCGAGCGTGAAGCCGAGAACTTCCGTCGCGAAGGCAAGGAGCGGCTGCAGCGCGTCAGCGAGAAAAAGCCTTACAGCGATTTCGAACGACGCATGCTGGATTCGCCTTCGATGGCGCCGCGTGGCTCTGCCAGCAAGCTGATGCAGGAATACAACTCGCTGGTTTTCCAGAGCAACCGCCAGTAGCGCTCCCGCTCATGGCTTGATCAGCGAGCGCCGGTGTACATCGCCGGCGCTCGCATCAATGACTGAACGCATCCGGCAGTTCGCCGCCGCACTTGCGGCAATGCCGGGCATCCGGCTCGTGGCCTTCCAGCCCGCAGTGCGGGCAGCCACGCGCATCGCGGCGCGCGGCCAGCTCGGCTTCACGCATGGTGCTGGCCAGCTCCGCGGTGTAGATGCCGGTGGGCACGGCGATGATGCTGTAGCCGATCAGGATCAGCACCGAGGTGACGAAGCGGCCGAGCACGGTCTGCGGCACGATGTCGCCGAAGCCGACCGTGGCCATGGTCACCACCGCCCAGTACATGCTGGCCGGGATGTTGGTGAAGCCGTGTTCGGGGCCCTCGATCACGTACATCAGCGCGCCGGCGATGATGGTGATGGTGATCACCGTGAACAGGAACACCAGCACCTTGCGCCTGCTGCGCCACAGCGACGTCATCAGCACGCCGCTTTCCTCGATGTAGCGGGTCAGCTTGAGGATGCGGAACACGCGCAGGATGCGCAGCGCGCGTACCACCAGCAGGCTCTGCGCGCCGGGGATGAACATCGACAGGTAGGCGGGCAGGATCGACAGCAGGTCGATGATGCCCCAGATGCTCACCGCGTAACGCAGCGGGCGCTTGACCACGGCCAGCCGCAGCAGGTACTCGGCGGTGAAGATGATCGTGAAAGCCCATTCCAGGATGTACAGGCCGGTGGACCATTCGGCATGCAGGTGCTGCACGCTGTCGATCATCACCACCAGGATGCTGGCGACGATCGCCACTACCAGGATCAGGTCGAAATTGCGCGAGGGCCGCGAGTCGTGGCGGTAGATGATGTCGAACCACCGGCGGCGCCAGCCGGTCTCGGTGGCGGGGTTCAGCTGGGGGGCAGAAAACGGTCGCATGGGCGCATTGTGCCGCAGGGGTTCCGGCGCGAGAATGGGGATTCCTGAACCCTGCCGACTGCCATGACCGCCGCTACCGATCCGCTGATCTCCCTTTCGCACTATTACCTGCCGGTCTACAAGCCCCGTCAGGTGGTACTGGAGCGAGGCCAGGGCGCCCGCGTGTGGGACAGCCAGGGCCGTGAGTTCATCGACCTGGCCGCCGGCATCGCCGTGTGCGGGCTGGGCCACAACGATCCGGACCTGGTGGCCGCACTGGTCGAGCAGGCCGGCAAGCTCTGGCACACCAGCAACGTGTTCTACAGTGCGCCGCCGCTGCACCTGGCCGAGGAGCTGGTGAAGGCCAGCCGCTTCGCCGAGCGCGTGTTCCTGTGCAACTCCGGCGCCGAAGCCAACGAAGTGGCGATCAAGATGGTCCGCAAGTGGGCCTCCAGCCAGGGCCGCCCGGCCGACAAGCGGGTGATCATCACCTTCCGTGGCAGTTTCCACGGCCGCACCCTGGGCGCGGTGACCGCCACTGCCCAGCCGAAGTACCAGGAAGGCTACGAGCCGCTGCCCGGCGGCTTCCGCTACATCGATTTCAACGATGAAGTACAGCTGGAAACCGCGATGGCCGCCGGCGACGTGGCGGCGGTGATGCTGGAGCCGATCCAGGGCGAGGGCGGCGTGATGCCGGCCAAGTCCGGTTTCCTCAAGCGCGTGCGCGAACTGTGCGACCAGCACAACGCACTGCTGGTGCTGGACGAGATCCAGGCCGGCATGGGCCGCACTGGCACGCTGTTCGCGCACTGGCAGGACGACGTGGTGCCGGACATGGTTACCCTGGCCAAGGCACTCGGTGGCGGCTTCCCGATCGGCGCGATGCTGGCCGGCCCGAAGGTGGCCGAGACCATGCAGTTCGGCGCGCACGGCACCACCTTTGGTGGCAACCCGCTGGCTGCTGCGGTGGCCCGCGTGGCGCTGCGCAAGCTGGCCTCGGCGGAGATCGCCGCCAACGTCAGTCGCCAGTCCAAGGCGCTGCGCGATGGCTTCGCCCGCATCAACGACGAGTTCGGTGTGTTCAGCAACGTGCGTGGTCGTGGCCTGATGCTGGGCGCGGTGCTGAGCAAGGACTTCGCCGGCCAGGCCGGTGCGATCCTCGACCACGCCGCCGAGCAGGGCCTACTGACCCTGCAGGCCGGCCCGGACGTGCTGCGCTTCGTGCCGTCGCTGAACATCACCGACGAAGAAGTGGCCGAAGGCCTGAAGCGCCTGCGCGCGGCGATTGCCGCGTTCATCGCCGCGCGCTGAGGCCATCATGCCGGGGTCGGACCCCTCTCCTGCGGAGAGGGCTCTGACCCCGTTGCTGAGGAATGCCCGTAGAGCCGAGCCTATGCTCGGTTCATCGCGATGCCAGGCCACAGCAGCCAAGCATGGGCTCGGCTCTACAGTAGTTCACGCAATCCGGTAGCGCTTCAACACCTTGCCCAATCCCCGGCCATCGCGCACGGTTTCCGCGTGCAGGCCGGCAGCGCGCGCGCCACGCACATTGGCGAACAAGTCATCGACGAACAGCGTGCGCGAAGGTGCCACGCCCAGCGCTTCCAGCGTGCGCAGAAACACCGCCGGCGCAGGTTTGCGCAGGCCGAAATCCGCACTGCAGAACACGCGCGCCTGCAGGGCAGGAAACAGTTCCGGCAGCAGGGTGGGCAATGCCTGCTGCATCAGCGCGCCGTTGTTGGTCAGCACCGCGATTGGCAGTTGCAGGTCCTGCAATCGTTGCAACACGGCCGCCTGAGGATGGCTGGCGGCCCGTCGCGCCGCGGTCCATGCAGCCACATCGACAGTCGTGCCCAGAAGCTCTCCCAGCTGCGCCAGATAGGCCGGGCCATCCAGCGTGCCATTGTCATGCGCTGCTTCCAGACCGCTGTCGTACAGCGCGGCCTGTACGGCGTGCGTCGGAACCTGCAGTGTCCGGGCCAGATGCAGCACGCGTTGCCCGCGCTGGTACTGCACCAGCACGCCATCCACATCCAGCAGCAACAGGTCGATCCGCATCGGCTGAGCATGCCATTGCGATGAGTGCGCGGGAAACCCTGGAGCTGGCATGCGACAGACGGTCGCAGACGGCGCCGCAGGGGGCTGCCTAGAATGGCGCTTGAATCCGCAGGAGATGCAATGATGAAGGCTTGGAGGGTGGCAGTGGGACTGGGTGCGCTGATGCTGGCGCCGTCGGCGATGGCGCGGGTGTGTGCGGTGAGCATCGACAGCACCGACCAGATGAGCTTCAGCAGCCGCGAGATCAAGGTTGCCGCTGATTGCACCGCCGTGGACCTGACCCTGCGCCATACCGGCAAGCTGGCGGTCACCGCGATGGGCCACAACTGGGTGCTGACCCGCAGCGCTGATTACCAGCCGGTGGCGATGGCGGGCATGCGCATGACCCTGGCTGACAGCTACCTGCCGAAGGCCGACAAGCGCGTGCTGGCGCATACCAAAGTGATCGGTGGCGGCGAGACCGCGCGCGTGCGTTTCTCTACCCAGGGCCTGCAGAAAGGTGGCGATTACACCTTCTTCTGTTCGTTCCCTGGCCACTTCGCAATGATGAAGGGCAAATTCGTCTTCGGTTAGAAAAAAAGGGGACGGAGGGGATTAAGTCGTTTGTGCACAAACGACTTAATCCCCTCCGTCCCCTTTTTGCGATCAGCCCTTGGTGGCCTTGAACGCCACGCGTGCAGCGGCGAGGGTGGCCTCGATCACCGCATCGTCGTGCGCGCTGGACAGGAAACCGGCTTCGTACGCCGACGGCGCCAGGAACACGCCCTGGTCCAGCATCGCATGGAAGAAGCGGTTGAACGCCGGGATGTCACAGGCAGTGGCCTGCGCATAGGTCTCCACCTTCTCGCTGGTGAAGAACAGCCCGAACATCGCGCCCACGCGGGTGGTGGTCACGGCCACGCCGGCTTCGGCGGCGGCCGCTTCCAGGCCGGCACACAGGCGCGCGGTGCGCTCGGCCAGGTCGGCGTGGAAGCCCGGCTGCTGGATCAGTTCCAGCATCGCCAGGCCGGCGGCCATCGCCACCGGGTTGCCGCTCAGCGTACCTGCCTGGTAGATCGGGCCGGCCGGGGCGATCTGCTGCATCAGCTCGCGGCGGCCGCCGTAGGCCCCGACCGGCATGCCGCCGCCAATGATCTTGCCGAAGGTGGTCAGGTCCGGGGTGATGCCGTAGTGCGCCTGTGCGCCGCCGAGGGCGACGCGGAAGCCGGTCATCACCTCGTCGAAGATCAGCAGCGCGCCATGCTTCGTGCACAGTTCGCGCAGGTGCTGCAGATAGCCGTCGCGCGGCGGGATGCAGTTGGCGTTGCCGACCACCGGCTCGATGATCAGCCCGGCAATGTCGTCACCCTGTTGCTCGAACAGGGCGGTAGCCGCTTCGAAATCGTTGTAGGGCAGGGTCAGGGTCAGTTCGCTCAGCCCGGCCGGGACGCCCGGCGAGGTCGGCACGCCCAGCGTCAGCATGCCGCTGCCGGCCTTGACCAGGAACGAGTCGCCATGGCCGTGATAGCAGCCTTCGAACTTCACGATGCGGTTGCGGCCGGTCGCACCACGCGCCAGGCGGATCGCCGACAGCGTGGCCTCGGTGCCGGAGTTGACCATGCGCACCATCTCGCACGACGGCACCAGGCGGGTGATGGTCTCGGCCATGGTCACTTCGGCTGCGCACGGCGCGCCGAAGGACAGGCCGTTGTCGATCGCCTTCTTCACCGCCCGGCGCACGGCCGGGTGGTTGTGGCCGACGATCATCGGGCCCCAGGAACCGACGTAGTCGATGTAACGGTTGCCGTCGACGTCGTACAGGTAGGCGCCGTCGGCGCGCTCGACGAAGAACGGTTCGCCACCGACCGATTTGAACGCGCGTACCGGCGAATTGACGCCGCCCGGCAGCAGTTGCTGGGCGCGGGAGAACAGGGCGTGGGACTGGTCGTGGTTCATGGGGCTTTCCTGGGCGTTACGCGAACTGGGCGAGGTAGGCGCGCTGGGTCGCGACCGGGTCTTCGGCGGCGAACACGCTGCTGACCACGGCGACCAGATCGGCGCCGGCGTCGATGATGGGACCGACATTGTCCGGCGTCAGGCCGCCGATCGCCACCCGCGGCACGCCCAGTGCGGCGCTTTGCCGCAGCAGGTCGGTATGCGCGCGGCTGCTGGTGACCTTGGTCGTGGTCGGGAAGAACGCGCCGAAGGCCACGTAGCTGGCGCCGGCGGCCACGGCCTTCTCTGCATTGGCAAGCTGGTCGTAGCAGGAGGCGCCGATGATGGCCTCGGCACCGAGCAGGGCGCGTGCGCTGGGGATGTCACCGTCGGTGCCGCCGAGGTGCACCCCCGCCGCGCCAACGGCTTTGGCCAGCGCCGGGTCGTCGTTGACGATCAGCGGCACGCCGTGTTCCGCGCACAGCGCCTGCAGGGCGGTGGCCTGCTCCCGCCGCAGCGCGTCACTGGCGGTCTTGTTGCGGTACTGCAGCCAGGTGGCGCCAGCGGCCAGCAGCGGCGCGGTACGGGCCAGCAGGCGTGCGGTATCGGGCTCGTCCGGGGTGATCAGGTAGACGCCGCGGGGCGCCGGGGAAGCAGAAGTCATCGATGGCTACCGGTGAGTGGACCGCGATGGGACAATGGCGGCCCGTGAATCCAGCCCTGATTATCCGATGAGCGATGCCACCCCCACCACCTTGCGCACCTGGATGTGCGTGGTCTGCGGCTTCCTGTACAACGAAGCGGAGGGCCTGCCGGAGGAGGGCATCGCGCCGGGGACGCGCTGGGAGGACATTCCGGAGACCTGGACCTGCCCGGACTGCGGGGTCACCAAGGCCGATTTCGAGATGGTCGAGGTCGATTGATGAGGGTAGGTGTGGACCGTTGGTCCACACCCCGGCACCCTCAATGCAGCCGCGGCATCGGTCCGCCGAGGTCGATCAGCTTCTCGCGCAGCCACTGCGCATCACTGGCTTCTGGGTTGCGCTTCAGGTACTGCCCCAGATCGTGGCGGGCACCGGCCAGGTACTCCAGTTGCAGGTAGGCCAGGCCGCGGTCACGCAGCGCATCGTCCTGCTCCGGGGCGAGCTTCAGCAGGCGGTCGGCACTGCGCGCGGCGCGGTCCCATTCGCCGGCCTCGGCATACACGCCGTGCAGGTTGCGCAGCATGCGCATCAGGATCGCGCGCGCCGGCGCCGGGTCCAGAATCTGCGCCAGCACCTGGTCGTCGGGCATCTGCCCGCCCAGGTGTGACTTGGCGCGTTCGCGCAGTTCGTCCACGTCCAGCGGGCGACCACCATTGAACGGGTCCATCACCAGCACGCCGTCGTCCACCGGCAGGCGCACCAGGAAGTGGCCGGGGAAGGACACGCCGTCGAGCGGAATGCCCAGCCGCCGCGCGACTTCCATCTGCACCAGCGCCAGCGAGATCGGGTTGCCCAGCCGGCGCTCGAATACCTGGTTGAGGTAGCTGTTGCGCGGGTCGTAATACTCGTCGTGGTCGCCGCTGTAGCCCAGCTCGTCGAACAGGTGGCGGTTGATCGCCGCCATCTTCAATGGACTGTTGTCGATGCTCTCCACTTCCGAGCGGAGGTGGTCGACATGGCTCTGGATCAGCGCATCGTAGGTCGACGGCTGCAGATCGGGGTATTCATCGCGCGCGATCAGCAGCGCGGTCGGCAACAGTGGCAGCGCCTCGTCTTCGAGGTCGGCCAGTGCATCCCAGTCGGGGAGTGTGATCCGGTCCTGCATGGCCACAGACTGGCGTCATTCGCAGGCCGTTTCAAGCGGTGCCGCGTGAAAAATGCAGGGGTCAGATCCCTTTCGCGTGCGAAAGGGATCTGACCCCGGCAGGGTTGCCGGGCCGCGGCCGGGCCTTCTGCGGGGGCGGGGCGCAGCCCGGCCCGACCTTTATTTTCGAGGGCCGGGGCGCATTTCAGCTCCGTGCCGTCCTTCAACTGCAGCTTCTCGGCCTGGCCGGCGTTGAGTTCCAGCACGTAGCGCGCCGGGCCACCGCTGGGGTAGGGCGGGCACATGTCGCCGGCCGAGCACGGCGGTACGTCGCGCTGCTGGCTGACCAGCCTGCGCTGGCTGTCGAAGTACAGGATGTCCAGCGCGATCCTGGTGTTCTTCATCCAGTACGCCTGCATTTCTTCGCGGTCGTGGATGAACAGCATGCCGTGGTCGGCCGCCATCTGGTCGCGGAACATCAGCCCGCGCGCGCGGGTTTCATCGTTGGTGGCCAGCTCCACCTGGTAGCGGGCGCCATCCAGTTCGACCCAATGGCGGGCCGCGTCGGTGGCACAGCCGGCCAGGGCCAGCAGCGGAAGCATCAGCAGCGAACGCAACAGCGACATCGTCAGGATCCTTCGGAAGGGTCAGAGCACGACCGGCGGCTCGCCGCCGACGATCACCACGTCGGCGCGACGGCGCGCGAACAGGCCCACGCAGACCACGCCCGGCAGTTGGTTGAGCTCGCGCTCCAGCTTTTCCGGATCGGTGATCTGCAGGTTGTGGATGTCCAGGATCTGGTTGCCATTGTCGGTGACCACGCCTTCGCGCCAGGTCGGCTGGCCGCCGGTCATGTCGCGGATCTGCCGGGCGACCAGGCTGCGCGCCATCGGGATCACTTCCACCGGCAGCGGGAACCTGCCCAGCACCGGCACCTGCTTGCTCGGGTCGACGATGCAGATGAAGCGCTCGCTGGCCTCGGCGATGATCTTCTCGCGGGTCAGTGCGGCGCCGCCGCCCTTGATCAGGCACTTGTTCGGATCGCACTCATCGGCGCCGTCCACGTACAGCGACAGGTTGCCGCTGTGGTTCAGCTCGATCACTTCGATGCCGTGCTGCTTCAGGCGCGCGGTGCTCTGCTCGGAGCTGGACACGGCGCCCTTGATGCGGTGCTGGATGCGGGCCAGGGCATCGATGAAATAGGCCACGGTGGAACCGGTGCCGACACCGACGATCATGCCGTCTTCGACGTATTCGATGGCTTTCTCGGCGGCCAGGCGCTTGGCTTCGGACATGGGAGAACTCTCAGGCAGGGAATCAGGATTTCTTTTCCAGCGACAGCAGCAGCTTCCACTGCGCGGCGGTCACCGGGAACACCGACAAGCGGTTGCCCTTGGCAACCAGCGGGAAGCCTTCGCCCAGTTCCTCGGCGTGCAGCTTGATCTCGTCCAGCGCGATCACCTGCTTCAGCTTGCGGTCGAAGGCCACGTCCACCAGCATCCAGCGCGGGTTCTCGCGCGTGCTCTTGGGGTCGTAGTAGTCGGATTTTGGATCGAACTGGGTGTCGTCCGGATAGGCGGTGCTGGCCACCGTGGCCAGGCCGACGATGCCCGGCACCTTGGTATTGGAGTGGTAGAACAGGATGCCGTCGCCCACCTGCATGCCATCGCGCATGAAGTTGCGTGCCTGGTAGTTGCGCACCCCGTTCCAAGGTTCGACCTTGACCTTGGCCAGGTCATCGATGGAGAAGGCGTCCGGTTCGGACTTCATCAGCCAGTAGCGCTTGCGGGCGGTCATGCGTTCACGGGGGCAGCGGAGGGGAACAGGGTGCCGTCTTCGGTGCAGATCGCATCCACCGGCACGTCCCACGACGCCACCGGCAAGGACTCGACCTGCTGCACCGCGAACGCAGCACCGACCAGCCAGGGCGGCGCCGGCCGGTCATGGCGGAAGGCGAAGCTGCGATCATACCAGCCGCCCCCCATGCCCAGCCGCCGGCACTGTGCGTCGAAGCCCACCAGCGGGGCCACCACCAGCGCCATCTGCGCCGGTTCCAGCGTATCGTCCAGCGCTACGTCCGGTTCGGGAATGCCGTAGCGGTTGCTGGTCAGCGCCTGCCCCGGCCGCCACGGCGCGAAGCGCAGGACCTCGCCGGCCAGCACCGGCAGGCAGTAGGTGAGGCCTTCGGGCAGTTGCAGCTGCCAGCGGTGCAGGGCGATTTCGCCATCCAGCGCCCAGTAGCCGGCCACGGCGCCTTCGCGTGGGGCGAACGGCAGGGCGAGCAGGGCATCGGCAAGGGATTCGGCGGCAGCAATGCGCTCACCGGCGGAAAGGTCGCGGCGGCGTTGCCGCAGGTCGTGGCGCAGGGCCTGGCGCGGGTCGGTCATGGCAGCGTGCGGCAAGGATCAGCCGCCATTGTGCCGGAAAGAACAAGGGCGACGCCCGAAGACGCCGCCCTTGCTGGAATATTGCATTCTCCGCAATGTCGATGCATGCGAAACGACCTTGAACCCGGGGGCTCAAGTGGGAACGCTGGAGAACCATCGGGCTTCCCGCTACAAGGCGGACCTGCACTCCCGGCGCTGTCGCGCTCCCGGTGTCGTTCTTAAGGGACAAGGCGAATGTTTGCACATGCCGTCGAGTACCGCAGAGAACGCGTGGCCATTATAGCCAGCGTGCAGGATCTGGATAGGCCGTTCGTCGGCAACAGTCCGTGCCAATTCAGATATGCGAAAAGGGGACGGAGGGGATTAAGACGTTTCCGGCACGGATGGGGCGAATGCGCCTTAATCCCCTCCGTCCCCTTTTTCTAGGGGGTGCCGTCGATCGCGCGGTCCAGGCGCCTGTTCAGGTCGGCCAGCGTCTGCTGCAGGGCCACGGCCTGGCGGGCGTTCTCGTCGCGCAGCAGCTGCAGTTCGTGGGCCAGGTTCAGTGCGGCCAGCACGGCGACGCGGTCGACCGCGGCCATGCGGTTGCTGCCGCGGATTTCGCGCATGCGCGCATCGAGCAGGCGCGCGGCGGCCATCAGGCTGTCGCGTTCATCGCCGCCAACACCCACCGTGTATTCACGATCGAGGATGCGGACACTGACCGGTTCGGCGCTCATGTGTGCTGCTCCAGGGATTTGAGCCGGCTGATCATTGCTTCCACCCGCGAGCGTGCCTGCTCGTTCTTGGCCAGCAGCGTGGAACGCTCGGCCACCAGCTGTTCCTGCTGGTGGCGCAGGCTGCGGTTCTCCTCGGCCAGGCGCTGGTTGCGTTCGAGCAACGCTTCCACGCGGGCGGCGAAGTCCTGCAGCTGGGCAAGGGGATCGGCGGGTTCCATGCGGGCACGATAGGCAAGCCGGGCAAGGGCGGTCAAGCGTTGTCGCAGCAAGGCCTGGCAGCCGCAGAGAGGACGCCGCCGGGTTGCTACACTACGGGGTCTCACGGGCGCGCGCGTGCGCGCCCCGGGTTTCCTTTCCGAACGAGCCGCACGATGACCGAACTTCCCTCCGTCGACGACGTTACCCGCGCCAGCCAGGAACTGGGCCTGGGCGCTACCGCTGCCGAGCTGCACGGTGCGCTGTGTGGCTGGCTGGCCGCCGGTGGCGCCCCCGGCAACGACTGGCCGGCACGGGTGCTGGCCGACGACAACCTGCCGCCGGTGGCTGCCGACAGCGTGCTGGGGCAGCTGCTGCAGGCGACCATCAAGCAGCTGGAAGACCGCGACTTCGCCTTCGAACTGCTGCTGACAGACGGCGACGATGTGTCCGCGCAGGCCGATGCCATGTTCAGCTGGACCCGCTCGTTCCTGGGTGGTTTCGGCCTGGGCAGCGGCGGCCGCCGCCCGACCTTGTCCGAAGAGGGTGAAGAAGCGCTGACCGACATGGCCAGCCTGGCACGCGCCTCCAGCGAGGATTTCGAAGCGGGTGGCGATGATGACGACGAAGCCCTGTCGGAGATCGAGGAGTTCATCCGCGTGGCGGTACTGCTGCTGCACGGTGACGTGGTGCTGGCCTCGCGCCATCGGCAGCGCCTGAACTGATGGACATCAAGCAGCGCACCGGCATCGCGGCCGGCGAATACAGGCGTCGGCGCCGCCAGCTGATGGACATGGCCGGCGAGGACGCGATCCTGGTGCTGCCGGCCGCGGCCGAGAAGGTGCGCAGCCTCGATACCCATTACCCGTTCCGCCAGGACTCGGACTTCCAGTACCTGAGCGGTTTCCCGGAGCCGGAGGCGGTATTGGTGCTGATCCCGGGCCGGCGCCACGGCGAGGCCATCCTGTTCTGCCGCGAACGTGATGCCGAGCGCGAAGCCTGGGACGGCAGCCGTGCCGGCCAGGAAGGCGCGGTGGCGCAGTACGGCATGGACGATGCGTACCCGATCGATGATCTGGACGACATCCTGCCGGGCCTGTTGGAAGGCCGTTCGCGCGTCTACTACCACTTCGGTCGCGACGCCGATTTCGACCTGAAGCTGATCGGCTGGGTCAACCGCGTGCGTTCGCAGGTGCGCCACGGTGCGCAGCCGCCGCACGAGTTCCTCGAACTGGGCCATCTGCTGCACGAGCAGCGCCTGTTCAAGTCCGGTGCGGAAGTTGCATTGATGCACCACGCCGCGCAGATCAGCGTGCGTGCGCATCTGGCGGCGATGAAGGCTGCCAGGGCCGGCATCCACGAATACGAGCTGCAGGCCGAGCTGGAACGTGTGTTCCGCGCCAGCGATGCAGTGCCGGCGTATTGCAGCATCGTCGGTGCGGGCCGCAACGGTTGCATCCTGCATTACCGGGACAACAACGCGCGTTCGCGCGACGGCGAGCTGGTGCTGATCGACGCCGGTGCCGAGTACCGTGGCTACGCCAGCGACATCACCCGCACGTTCCCGGTGAATGGCCGCTTCAGCGCCGAGCAGCGTGCACTGCACGACCTGGTCGGCGATGCACAGGCCGCCGCGCTGGCCCAGGCCAGGCCGGGCGTGCCGTACGAGGCCGGTCACCTGGCCGCAGTGCAGACCCTGACCGAGGGCCTGCTGCGGCTGGGCCTGCTGAAGGGGACGCTGGAAAAGAACCTGTCCGAAGGCCTGTACCAGCGTTTCTACCGGCACAAGACCGGGCACTGGATCGGGCTGGACGTGCACGATGTGGGCGATTACCGCCTGGCGGGCGATTCGCGGCTGCTGGAGCCGGGCATGGCATTCACCATCGAGCCGGGGCTGTACATCGGCGTGGACGATACGACGGTGGAACCGCGCTGGCGCGGCATCGGCATCCGTACCGAGGATGATGTGCTGATCACCGATGACGGTCATCGCGTGCTGACCGAAGGCCTGGCGCGCAGCGCCGACGAGATCGAAGCGGTGATGGCGGGGTAAGGGGTGTTCTGCAGGGCTTGCAGCCCTGCACCCGCAGAGGCAACAGCAAGAGCAACAGCAACAGCGCGCATTCCGTGGGATGGCGGGGCACTGTGGGTGTGCGGGGACGCCGTGAACCCATCCATGGGGGCTTGGTCGCGGCATCCATGCCGCTCACACCCCGCAAACCCACAGTACCCCGCCTTCGACAGGTTCACGCGGCTGTTGGCAACCGCGGTTATTGGCACGCGCGGCTGTTGGTAGGTGTCGACCTTGGTCGACACGGAGCGAGCGCAGCGAGCGACCCGCTTCTGCTTTTCTTTCTTCTTTTTCCGTGGTTGGACGCGGCAGGAAACTGTCAAAGGACGGGCGGGGTGGGTTTGCAGGACCGTTGGCGCCATGGATGGCGCCATCGAGCCCCCATGGATGGGTTTA
>NZ_JCACKF010000031.1:26070-51980 GCF_059505245.1 Stenotrophomonas sp. | reverse complement strand
GCCGCGACCTAGCCCCCTTGTTTGGTTTTCCGGCGCCCCCATCAACCGGCCCCCCCCCGCCAACCCTCAGGAAGCCAGCTTTTGACGTTGACGTGGCTCTGGCCCCGCGGGTGCAGGGCTGCAAGCCCTGCAGACACCCCCTACCTGAACAGGCCTTTTTGCGCGAAGTCTCGAACATCGTTTAGACTTGCAGAGTCTGCAGCGGCCGTCCGTTTCCCTCCGGGATCGCCGGCGACCAGGGTCCGCCCTCTTCGCCCGCCCCCACTCCGACGCCGTTCGTCACGCATTCCAGCCTGCGCTTCGTGCCGGCTGCACCCAATTCTCGCAGCGCGGTTCACGGGAACGCTCCGAGTCAGCCGATCAGTTTGATCTGCCCCCGTCTGTCCGCTCGGACAGGCGTTTCTTGTACTTGGAGCAAACTCAATGTCTTTTGAATCGCTGGGCCTGGCGCCCTTCCTGCTGCGCGCGCTCGCCGAGCAGGGCTACGAAAACCCGACCCCGATCCAGCAGCAGGCGATCCCGCTGGCGCTGGCCGGTCGCGACCTGCTGGCCGGCGCACAGACCGGCACCGGCAAGACCGCCGCGTTCGGCCTGCCGCTGCTGCAGCACCTGGGCACCGCCTCGCAGGAGGTACGTGCCGGCCCGCGCAAGCCACGCGCGCTGATCCTGGCCCCCACCCGCGAGCTGGCCACCCAGGTGCATGACAGCCTGCGTGGCTACAGCAAGTACCTGCGCATCCCCAGCGCCTGCATCTACGGCGGCGTCGGCATGGGCAACCAGCTGGACATCCTGCGCCGTGGCGTGGACCTGCTGGTGGCCTGCCCGGGCCGCCTGATCGACCACCTTGAGCGTCGCAGCGTCGACCTGTCCGGCATTGAAGTGCTGATCCTGGACGAAGCCGACCGCATGCTCGACATGGGCTTCCTGCCGTCGATCAAGCGCATCCTGGCCAAGCTGCCGAAGCAGAACCGCCAGACCCTGCTGTTCTCGGCCACCTTCGAGGACAACATCCGCCAGCTGGCGCTGGAGTTCATGCGCAACCCGGAACAGATCCAGGTAACGCCGAAGAACACCGTGGCCGAAACCATCACCCACCGCGTGCATCCGGTCGACGCCGGCCGCAAGCGCGACCTGCTGCTGCACCTGCTGGCGCAGGACAGCCGCGAACAGACCCTGGTGTTCGCCCGCACCAAGCATGGCAGCGACAAGCTGGCCACGTTCCTGGAAAAGTCGGGCATCAAGACGGCGGCCATCCACGGCAACAAGAGCCAGGGCCAGCGCCTGCGTGCGCTGGGTGACTTCAAGGCCGGCCGCGTGACCGTGCTGGTGGCCACCGACATCGCCGCGCGCGGCATCGACATCAACGAGCTGCCGAAGGTGATCAACTTCGACCTGCCGATGGTGGCCGAGGACTACGTGCACCGCATCGGCCGCACCGGCCGCAACGGCGCGACCGGCCAGGCGATTTCGCTGGTGGCGCAGGATGAAGTGAAGCTGCTGCGCGCGATCGTGCGCCTGCTGGGCCGCGACATGGACATCCGCGATGTGCCGGGCTTCGAGCTGCAGACGCCGATCCGCTGGGGCAACAGTGCGCCGGGCAAGGCCGAGCACGATACCGGTGAGCGCGCACCGCGCAAGAGCCACGCGCGCCGTCCGCACGGCGATGCGCCGCGCCATGCGCATGCTGGCCCGAAGAAGGCCGGTGGTGGCCGCCGCGAGGGCGGTGGCAATGGCCAGCAGCGTGCCGGTGCGGGCGCGGGTCAGGGCCAGCGTCGTGGCGGTGGCGGCAATGGTGGCGGCCGTGGCCGCGGCCAGGGTGGCAACGGCGGCGGTCGCGCCGGCTGATCCCAGCTGACATGGATGGCGCTTCCCGCTGCGCGGGGCTTCTTACCGAGGGACGGCGCTGACGCGCCGTCCTTTTTTTGTTGCTGGCTACCGTGAGTAGAAGCTGGCGGTGTGTTGCGCTGAGGGCGGATGGGCATGGGGCCAGCGCAAAACACGCCGTAAACCCATCCATGGGGGCTCGGTCGGCGCATCCATGCGCCTCACGGTTTTGCGCTGGCCCCATGCCCATCCGCTTCAAGCATTGCCTGCGCCTTCTTCTCCCGCCGGGTAGCCGGGAGAAGAAAGATCAAATTCAAATTCAAATTCAAAGGCAAAAGCCGAAGTCGCAATTCCTGGCTTTGCTTTTGCTTTTGCCCTCGCTCCCGCCTTGGGGTCTGACGCGTCCGCGCCCGCTGGAAACTGTCTTGGGGAGGCCGGGCGGGCTGCGCAGGACCGTTGGCGCCATGGATGGCGCCATCGAGCCCCCAAGTAGGGGTTTACGGCGTGTCCTGCGCAGCCCGCCCGGCCTCCCCCACACGCATCAATCAAGGCGCGCAAACCCTCAACCCCGCGCTTTACTCGGATTCACCAGATTCCCGAAGAAGATCGCGTTGATCAGCAGCCGGTCCGTGCCATGCCAGTACTTGCGATGCGCCGGATCATCGGCGAACAGCACCACGTTACCCTGCCCCTGCGCCGACACCAGCAGCCACGCGCTGCCCGCCACCCGCGTGCGGTTGCGCTCGGACAAGTAACCGTTCACCCGCGGCGGCGCGTCGATGCGTACCACCGTCGAGAACGGGTTCGCACTCGGCTGCAGCGTCACCGTGTTTTCCTTGTTGATCGCCAGTTGCCGGCGCGGCACGCCGAACGCCAACGGATGGCTGGTATCCACGTCGGCACTGAGGATGTTGCCGCTGACCCGCTCGATCGCGGCGATGTCGCGCTGGTCGCCGAACGCACGGCGGCTCTCGTCGGCAGTCTCTTCTTCCTTTCCGAGCTTCTCGCCGTCGGCCAGCTTCTGTTCGATCGCCCACTTCGAGGCGCTGCCGTAGGTCACCAGTGAACCTCCGGCCTGCACCCAGCGCTTCAGTGCGGCCACCGCCGTGGCATCGATGCCGGTGTAGGTGCCGCCGGACAGCACGATCGTGGTGTAGCGGTCCAGCGGCACCTTGCCCAGCTGCTGCGGGTCCAGCTTGCTGGCAGGCAGGTGCAGCTGCTGGTCGAGCAGGAACCACGCCGAACCGATCTCGGTGGCAGCCACGCCCTCGCCCATCACCAGCGCGACCGTGGGCTTGCGCAGCGCCTTGACGCCGTCACTGCCGAGGTCGATGCCTTCGCGGCTGCGGCCGCTGGGCAATGCGTGCACCTGCACACCCGCCTCGCGCGCGGCCGACGTCACTGCCTCAAGCAGCGCTGCGCCCTGCAGCGATTGCCCGATCACCGGAATCACCAGGCTGCCGGCGGCGAAGCTGACCTCGCCCTGCGCGGTCGCGGTGGTGAACGGCCGGAATGCCGCACGTGCGCTCACGCCCTTGCCCTGCAGTGCAGCCAGCGCGCGCCCGGCGTTGTAGTCGCGCCAGTCGATCGCGTAGGCAAATCCGGCCTGGCTACCCAGCACCGCGCCCTGCGCCGCCGGCAGCGCGGTCACGCGTGCACCGCCTTCGATACGGCTGCGGCTACCGGCGAAGGCCACGCCGTAGGCCGGTGCGATTGCATAGCTGGTGCTGCCGTAGAACACATCACCCTTGATCGGCGGCGTCTCGGCAAAGATCGAATGCACCAGGCGGAACTGCGCCTGTTGGACCGGCACAACGTAGGCGCTGCCGGCATCGAAGCGCTGGCCATCGACAGTGACGGCACGATCCAGCGCGCGCACCTCGACGCGATGCAGCAGCAACAGTTCCAGCAGGCGACGGGTCAGGGCCGGGTCATGCGCATCACCGAACACGAAGCTCTTCACCGGCTGCTGTGCGGCCTGCTTCAGCGCGCTCTGGAAGAACTGCTTCTGCAGGTCGAACAGGCCGCTGCGCTCGGTCACTGCGCCACGCACCGTGCCCAGCCCGGTGGCGACCTGGTTGCGGATGGTGAACGGGAACGTCAGCAGGCCATTCACCGATTCCTGCACGCGGCCGCGCGAGCTGGCCTGTTCGACGGTCACGCCGACGGCACCATGGAAGTCCGGGTAGGTCGAGCCGTATACCGGCGAGAAGTTGTCGAAGTTCTCGCCGGTGTAGTACAGCGAGCCCAGCGCATCCAGCGCCTGCGCGTGGTACCTGGCCAGGGTCTTGTTGAATTCGTACGACGCCGCGGGAATCAGCGGACTGTGCATGCTCTTCGGCGAGGGCTCGAAGTAGTAGGTGCTGTCCTTGCCCATTTCGTGGAAGTCGATCTGCACGTTCGGGTACCACTGGTGGAACACCTCCACCTTCGGCCGCGAGTCCTGCTGGGTCAGGGCCAGCCAGTCGCGGTTGAGATCGGTGAAGTAGTGGTTGGTGCGCCCTTGCGGGAACGGTTCGACGTGCTCCTTGTCGACCGGGTCGGCCGAGGCCGGATCGGAGGCCCACGCGTTGTGCCAGTTGGCGGCACGATCGCGACCGTCCGGATTCTGCGCCGGGTCGAACAGCACCACCGCCTGCTGCAGCCACTGCTGGGTTTCGGCGCTGCGGTTGGCCACCAGGTAGTAAGCCGTCAGCATCGCCGCCTCGGCACTGGAGGTCTCGTTGCCATGCACGCTGTATCCCAGCCACACCACCACCGGGCTGTCGCCCGCCGCACTGCGCGGCTGCGCCGGATCGGCCAGGGTCGCGTGCTGCTGGCGGATCTGTTCCAACCGCGCGTGGTTGCCTGCGGCAGTGACAGTGGCGATCAACAGCGGGCGGCCCTCATAGCTGCGGCCGATCTCGCGCACGCTGATCCTGTCCGAGCGCCGGGCCAGTTCCTGGAAGTACGCCACCAGCTGGTCGTGCCGGGTGTAACGGCTGCCGATCGGATAGCCGAGGAACTGCTCCGGCGTGGGCACGGCGGTATCGAACGCCGCTGCATCGGCAGCCTGCGGAAAGAAGTAGGTGCTCTGTGCCTGTACCGGCTGCGGCTGGAACAGTGCGGTGGCGGCGGCAAGCAGCAACGGAAGAACGGCACGACGATGCAAGGACACAGTGACTCCCCTGGAACACAACGGCAGGCGGTCGCGCGACCGGTCCCTTGGGGAGACCGGTCGCAGCGGGTGGATCAGAAGCGGTAGTCGAAGCCCAGCGTGAAGTAGCGGCCGCGCAGGTCGTACTGGCTGAAGTCGTACGGCGCGCGGATGCCCGGGAACGAGGCATCGTACGGCGGCGTCTTGTCGGCCAGGTTCTGCACCTTGGCGTACACCGTCAGCTTGTCGATGCCGGTGTAGGCCAGGTACAGGTCGTACTGGCTGTAGCTGCCGACGCGCTGCTGCACGGCCTTGGCGGCGGTGCTGGCCTCCTGGCGGTAGCTGCTGGTGTAGTACCAGGTCACCGCGGCGTTGAAGTCGCCGTATTTCCAGTCCAGGGTGGTGGTGGCCTTGCCCTTGGGCAGGGTCGCGCCGAGGTTGCTGCCGGCGTAGTCGACCAGCGGGCCACCGACCACGGTCGGGCGACGGTAGTCGCGCACGTGGGTGTAGGCGGAGGACACGGTGAAGTCGCCGAGCGCAGCGGTCGGGATGCGCTGGCGCAGCTCGACGTCGATGCCCGAGGTCTTCAGCTCGCTCAGGTTCTGGTAGCGGTTGTAGACGGCCTGCAGCTTGCCGCGCTCGTCGCGCTGCACGGCGCCGGCCACGTTGTCGTTGACCAGGGTCTGGGTGTTGTTGGTGCCGACCAGGTTGTCCAGCTGGATGCGGTAGTAGTCCACGCTGAGGTTGGTGTTGGCCCATGGCGACAGCACCACGCCGAAGTTCACGCTCTTGGTGCGCTCGGGCTTCAGTGCGTTGTTGCCAACGGTGAAGAAGGTCGGATTCTGGCGCGAGCCCGGCACGTCCGGATCACGCGGGTCGGCCACGCTGCCGTAGGCGATGCTGGTGCTGTTGGAGTTCTCCGACAGCGACGGTGCACGGAAGCCCTTCGACGCCGAGGCACGCACCAGCAGGAAATCGAGCGGCTGCCAGCGCAGGCCGATCTTCGGCGAGAACGCATCGCCGAAATCATCGTAGTGATCGGCACGCGCGGCGGCGGACAGTTCCAGGGTCGAGGCCAGCGGCACGTTCACTTCGGCGTAGGCGGCACTGACCTGGCGCTGGCCATGTACTTCGGCGATGGCCGGGCGCACCTGCAGGCCGGCATCGATCTGCCACGGGTTGTTGGAATCGAGCTTCTCGCGGCGCCACTCGGCACCGGCGGCGAAGCCGATCTCGCCAGCCCAGGTGTGGCCCAGGCTGCCGGAAATCTTGGCGTCGACGCCCTGCAGCTTGGACTCGGCCGGACGCAGCGTGGCGATGTTGATCGAATCACGTACCGACTGCGGCGTGGCCGCCGGATTCAGCAGGTTGTAGCTGCCGGTGGCCAGCGCATCGGCCAGCGCCCAGCGATTGGCGAAGCCGCCGGACACGCTCTCACGCTCGCTGCTGCGTGCGCCGAATGCAGCCACTTCCCAGTCCCAGTTCGCAGTGGTGCCACGCAGGCCGAACACGCCGCGATAGGCGGTGGAACGGTTGGTCTTGATCGTGCCGCCGAGGTCGAAGAAGGTGTATTCGATCGGGATCGCACGGCCGTACGGGTTGTACGGATTGTTGGCCGGCAGCAGCGACGACACCGGTTCGGCCAGGCCACTGTTTGCGTTCAATGCGAAGCGGCCGCTCTCCAGGGTGAAGAACGGGCTGCTGCCGAACCATGCGGCACTCTTGATCTGGCTGTACAGCACTTCGCCGAAGGCTTCGACGTTGTCGTTCAGGCGGAAGGTACCGTTGGCATAGGCCTGGTAGCGCTTGGTCGAGGGGATCAGCGTGGTGAACGGGGCCTGGTTGAAGCCGCAGGTGTCGCCGGCCAGGCCGTCGATCGGCGCGCTGGCGACGCGGGTGGTACCGACCGGGCAGTTGCCGTTGGCGTCGAGCATCGGCACCGACACGCCGTTGACCAGGTAGCGCGCGCCCTTGGCCGACCAGCCGTTCCAGCGGCCACCGGGCTTGTCGGTGTAGATGCCGCTCTTGGTCAGGTTGCGTTCGTCCTGGTCCAGGCGCTCGCGGTTGTAGCCCTGCAGGCTGAAGAGGATGTTGTAGCCGTCGGTGTCCAGATCACCGAGGCCACCGACGAACTTCAGGTTCTGCTCGTGCAGGCCGCCCTGGTCGGCACCGCCGAAGCTGCCGCCGATCTCGGCGCCTTCGAAGTTTTGCCGGGTGATGATGTTGACCACGCCGGCCACGGCGTCGGAACCGTACACCGCCGAGGCGCCGTCCTTGAGCACTTCGATGCGCTCGACCGCGACCAGCGGCAGCGCGTTGAGATCGACGAAGGTGTCAGACAGGCCACCGGCCGGGAAACCATAGTTGGCCAGGCGGCGGCCGTTGAGCAGCACCAGCGTGTTCTTCTGCGACAGGCCGCGCAGGCCGATGCCGGCCGAGCCGGAGGCCCAGCCGTTGTTGGTGGTTTCGTTGCTGGCGTTGCCGGTGTTGGCCGAGATCGAACGCAGCACATCTGCCACGGTAGCCTTGCCGGTCTGTTCCAGCTGCTGGCGGCCGATCACCTGCACCGGGTTGGAGGCCTCGGTATCGGTGCGCTTGATGTTGGAACCGGTGACACGCACGGCGGCCAGGGTGCTGGCTTCGCCACTGGCGTCGGCGGAGGTTTCGGCGGCGGCAGACAAAGGCGCGGCCAGAGCGACGGCCAGGGCCGCCACGAGCAGGGAGTGCTTGGGCATGACGATGTGGGGGAGGTGGTAAGGGCGATGAAGTTCCGCAGTAGTCCATGCCTGGCCCGGGTCCGGCCAATAACATCTCTTCATACGGATATAAGAGAAACTATCATCTCTTCATCCGGATGGAAAGAGTTACTTCACGAGAGCCCGGCATCCGCTCAGGATGGCCGGCCACCTGCGGCGTACAATTGCGCCATGGAAATCTTCAAAGTCTTCATGCTCGAGGCGGCGCACCGCCTCCCCAACGTACCGCCGGGGCACAAGTGCGCGCGCCTGCACGGCCACTCGTTCCGGGTGGAACTGAAGGTCGAGGGCGAGCCGGGTGCGCAGACCGGCTGGATCATGGATTTCGGTGACGTGAAGGCGGCCTTCCAGCCGATCTACGATCGCCTGGACCATCACTACCTCAACGACATCCCCGGTCTGGAGAACCCGACCAGCGAGAACCTGGCGGTGTGGATCTGGAACGAGCTCAAGCCCGGCCTGCCGGCGCTGAGCGAGATCACCGTGCACGAAACCTGCACGTCGGGGTGCCGTTACCGCGGCCCCACTGCCTGATCAACCCATTGATCTGAAAGGTGTTTCAAAGGCGCCCCGCGCGCCTTTGTTATTTTTGTTGCATTGCCGCATCAAGGGCGTATGCTGCAATGCATCAAGCCACTCCCTGACGCCCCCCATGGCCGCCGCCTTCAGCGATCGCTTCAGTGATGCCACCCGCCAGCTCGCCGCCGCGGCAACGCGCGCGAACCGGTTGGCGTTGGAGAACGCGGAAAGCATGTTCGGCGTGCAGCTGAAGGTGATGGAGCGCAACCTGACTGCGACCGGCGGCTGGCTGGGTGAACTGGCCCGCGGCGAGGATGCGGCCGGGACGCTCTCCAAGGGCGCGCAGCTGTGGCAGGACAACCTGCAGCGGCTGGGCCAGGCCCAGCAGGACGTGGTCGGTCTCGGCCTGCAGGCCAGCAAGGCCTGGTCCGAACTGGTGCAGGGCTACAACGAATCAACGGCGGACGCGAACAACCACTGACGCGACGCAACACTCATTGCGTGGGTCCCTCCCCCCACGCAATCCGGACCCGGCAGATCCCTCCCTCTGCCGGGTCTTTTTTTGCTTGTCGTTTCGATACCGAAGCGCGTCTTCGTGCGACGTCTCTGCAGGCTGAAGGGCCCCGCCGGGGCGGGCAGGGGTCTGGGCAAATGTCCCCCGGCGCCGGCCGTTGGCCGTCACCTCCTCCTTTACTTTGCCCAGACCCCTGCCTGCCCCGACGAGGCTCGGCGTGCGGTGAGGAGAGCGCAGCACGCGCGGCAGCCTCTCAACGAGGCGCCGGAGGACATTCGTACGCAAGGGCATCCGTCCTGCGCCGCGCAGAATGCATCCGCCACAAGCGTGTCTTCGTCCTGATTCGCCGCGAACTGAAGGGCCCCGCCGGGACAGGCAGGGGCCTGGGCAAATGTCCCCCGGCGCCGGCCGTTGGCCGTCCCCTCCTCCTTTACTTTGCCCAACCCCCTGCCCGCCCCGACGAGGCTCGGCTTGCGGTGGGTAAGGCTGCGAACAATCTGCCTTCAATGAGGCGCCGACAAACTCCCAACGCCGGGCGGAGGCCCTTGCGTACGAAGTAAAGGGGGAGGTGACGGCCAACGGCCGGCGCCGGAGGACATTCGTACGCAAGGGCATCCGCCCTGCGCCGCGCAGATTGAACCCGCCGCACGCATGTCTTCGTCCCGATTCCCCGCGAACTGACGGGCCCCGCCGAGACAGGCAGGGGCCTGGGCAAATGTCCCCCGGCGCCGGCCGTTGGCCGTCCCCTCCTCCTTTACTTTGCCCAACCCCCTGCCCGCCCCGACGAGGCTCGGCTTGCGGTGGGTAAGGCTGCGAACAATCTGCCTTCAATGAGGCGCCGACAAACTCCCAACGCCGGGCGGAGGCCCTTGCGTACGAAGTAAAGGGGGAGGTGACGGCCAACGGCCGGCGCCGGAGGACATTCGTACGCAAGGGCATCCGCCCTGCGCCGCGCAGATTGAACCCGCCGCACGCGATGCAGGAACGGCTCAGCGCCCGCGACCACCGTGCCAGTGCTGGTGCCACGCCTGGAACATCAGCACGTTCCACAGGTGTGTGTGCCACTTGCGCTCGCCCCGCAGGAACGCCTCCCAGACACCACGCACGCGTGCCACATCGAAGCAGCCCTGGTTGCGCAGCAGCTGCGGATCCAGCAGTGCCTCCGCCCAGTCGCGCAACGGACCGGCCAGCCAGCGGGCCATCGGCGGGCCGAAGCCGCGCTTGGGGCGATACACCAGCGGTTCCGGCAGGTAGCGCGCCAGCAGGTGCTTGAGGATCAGCTTGTGCTCGCCATCGTGGTACTTCAGGTGCTGCGGCAGCCGCCAGGCCAGGCGCACCACCTCCATGTCCAGCAGCGGTGCACGGGTTTCAACACCCGCCGCCATGCCCGCGCGATCAACCTTGGCCAGGATGCCCTCGGCCAGGTCCATGCGGAAATCCAGCAGCTGGATGCGCGCCTCGGCCGGCAGCGCCGTGTCCTGCTGCTGGAAGATCGTCACCGGTTCGCGCGCACCCAGCACCACCTGCGCCGGCTGCCGCCAGCGGGTCACGCGCTGCAGGTAGTGGCCTTCCACATCATTGGCAGCCACCTCGGCCACCAGGGCGCGCCAACCACCGAGGCGGCCGCGCTCGACGTTCATGCGGTTGCCGCTGCGCCGCGCCAGGTCGCGTACCCAGTCCGGCAGGCCACCACACAGGCGCGCATTGCGCAGCGCGCGGCCATAGCTGGGATGCCCGAAGAACAGTTCATCGCCACCGTCACCGGTCAGTGCCACCGGCTTGCGCGCCCCCAGCAGTTCACTGGCCAGCAACGTCGGCAGCTGTGAAGCGTCGGCAAAGGGTTCGCACCAGACCTGCGGCAGGCGCTGCAGCAGGTCCAGGCCCTGGCGCGCGTCCATGCGATGCAGGTGGTGCTGCACGCCCAGATGGCGCGCGACCTGCGACGCCCAGTCGCTCTCGTCATGCCCCGGATCGTCGAAGCCGACCGTCCACGCTTCGATCGGCAGGGTCGATTGTGCCTGCATCATCGCCGTCACCAGCGAGGAGTCGGTACCGCCGGACAGGAACGCGCCGCACGCCAGGGGCGAGTGCATGCGTGAGGCGATGGCCTTCTGCAGTACCGCTTCAAGCTGGTCGGTGGCCTGTTCCAGGCTCGGCGCCGGCTGCAGCGGCTCCTGCAGTGCACTCTGCATCGCGTCGCGTGCGCACCAGTAACGCGCGCCGCCCTGCGCGGCCTGGCTGGAGCAACCCGCGGCATGGTCGCTGAGATCGATACGCAGCATCGCGCCCGCCACCAGTTTGTGGATGCCACGGTAGATGGTGTGCGGCGCCGGCACATAGTCGTGGCGCAGCAGCAGGCTCAGGGCATCCTGGTCGATGCTCGGCGCGAAGCCGGCGAATGCCTGCAGCGCCTTCAACTCCGAGGCGAACAGGAACTGGCCCTGGTACCAGCCGTAATACAGCGGCCGCTCGCCCACCGGATCACGGGCCAGCCACAGCACGCGCGACTCCCGGTCCCAGACGCTGAAACCGAAGGCGCCTTCGATGCGCGACAGCGCCCGCTGCACGCCCCATTCGACGATCGCCTGCAGCAGCAGCCGCGCATCGCTGCAACTGCGGGGCAGATCGCGCAGCTGCGCCTGCAGGTCGCCGCGGTTGTACAGGCGGCCGTCCAGGCACAGCACGTAGCGACCGCAGTCCGAGCTCAGCGGCTGCAACGGCGTATCGGTCGGCGCCCGGCAATGGCCCAGCGCGAGGCCGGCCTCGGCGTCGGTCCAGTAGCCGATGCGGCCACGCCCACGCTGCTGCAGCGCGCGCAGCATCGGGGCCAGCTGCTGCAGCAGCTGCTCATCCTCGGCGGGCGGCAGCCAGGCCCCGACCACGCCGCTCATCGGAAGCCTCCGCACTGGCAGCGGCGGGACAGGTTCGGCAGGCAGGGGGCGGCGGGCGACATGGGGACGGCACGCGGAGCGGAGGAGACTCCATGCTCGGCGCGGGGGCGCGCGGCGTCAGTCGCTTTGCTGTCAGCGATCGTCACCAGCCGTATCACGAAGGTAACGTTTTGTAACAGCAACAGGCTATGCTGGCCGCCAAGTTGTTGCCGGGACTGAGACCCGGCCCGCGCGCCAGCAACCCCGGCTGAATGGCGCCCGCCCCCGGGACCCGGGCGGCCCGAAGCCTGGGATAGCATCGCCGCGCTCGTGCCGTGGCGGTACGTTTGCGCCCACGGAGGCCTTGGAAATGCTGGATATCGTACTGGTCGAAGACGATGCCCGCCTGGGAACGATGGTCAGCGACTACCTGCAACGGCATGGCTACCAGGTGGCCCACGAGCGCAGCGGCGAGCGCGCCGTGGCCCGGATCCTGGCGGAGAAGCCGGCCCTGGTGCTGCTCGATGTGGGCCTGCCCGACCAGGATGGTTTCGAAGTGTGTCGGCAGATCCGGCCCCACTATGACGGCATCATCTGCGTGCTGACCGCCCGTACCGACAACATCGACCAGGTGCTGGGCCTGGAACTGGGGGCCGACGATTACATCGGCAAACCCATCGAACCGCGGGTGCTGCTGGCCCGCCTGCGCGCCCACCTGCGCCGCCACCGCCGGGTCGAACCGCGTGACGGCAGCCTGCGCTTCGGCGAGCTGAGCATCGACCCGTCCACCCGCAACGTGCACCTGCAGGGCAGCCTGCTGGAGCTGACCACCGCCGAGTTCGACCTGCTGTTCCTGCTGGCCAGCAATGCCGGCCAGATCCTGGACCGCGACGCGCTGCTGCGCGGCCTGCGTGGCATCGCCTTCGATGGCCTGGACCGCTCAATCGATGCCCGCATCTCGCGCCTGCGCCGCAAGCTGGGCGACAACCCGGAGCAGCCGGAACGGATCAAGACCGTCCGTGGCCGCGGCTACCTGTTCAGCCGCTCGGCATGGGGATGAAACGCACACCGTCGGCGATGCGCGGCCACGCCTTCCACTTCCTGCGCTACGGCATCGGTTTCCTGGTCGCCCACCTGTTGTTGATCGTGCTGGGCCTGTGGGCCTGGGACGCCCTGCTGGAAGACCGCACCGAAGCCGGCCTGCAGGCCGAGATGCGCGGCACGCACGCGCTGCTGCAGCATCGCTTCGCCGAAACCCCGCGCGAGCAGTGGCCGGCACTGGCGCGCGAACTCGACGCCGATTTCGCCTACGCGCTGCGCATGGTGCCGCTGGCCGAGGCGGTGAAGGCGCTGCCGGCCAGCCAGCGCCCGCCGTTCAACAACGGCCGCGTACAGATCGACCTGGAGCACATGCGCAGCCTGCAGCGGATCGGCGACAGCGACTACGCCGTGATGCTGGGCCCGTTGGACGAGGCGCTGCCGGACGAAGGCTGGCAGGACAGCGAAGTATCCGGTGTGGCGATCCTGCTGCTGATCCTGATGGTGGCGGTGGCACTGCCGATGTACGTGATGGTGTACCGGCTGTGGCGCGACGTCTCGCAGTTGGCCCAGGCGGCCCGCCGCATGCGCGACGGCCAGCTGGACACGCGTGCGCCGCGCGCCGGCACCGCGCTGGTGCGGCCGCTGGCCAACGCCTTCAACCACATGGCCGAGCAGCTGCAGCAGCTGCTGGAAAGCCAGCGCGTGCTGGCCCAGGCGGTCGCGCACGAGGTGCGCACGCCGTTGGCACGGATGCGTTTCGGCCTGGCCGACCTGGAGGACACCGCGCTCGATGATGTGCAGCGCGATGCACTGGGCGGGCTGCGCACCGACGTTGATCGCTTGCAGCACCTCACCGATGCCGGCGTCGAGTACGCCGCCCTCGGTCGCTGCCATCAGCTGACCCGACAGCGCCTGCAGCTGGCGGCGCTGGTGCGCGGCGTGATGGCCCAGTTCGCACCGTTGCCGATGCCGGTGCAGCAGGCGTTGTCGCCGGTGGGCCTGGTCAACGTCAACCGGCACATGCTGGAACTGGCGCTGCGCAACCTGCTCGGCAATGCGCTGCGTTACGCGCGTCGGCAGATCCGCATCGCCAGCACGGTCAATGACGGCTGGCTGTGCCTGCAGGTGGAGGACGACGGCCCCGGCATCGCACCGGAACTGCGCGGCCAGGTGCTGCAACCCTATGTGCGGCTGGACCCGGGCAGCCCCGGCTTCGGCCTCGGGCTGGCGCTGGTGCAGGTGGTGGCCGACAAGCATGGCGGCCAGGTCGAGGTGACCGATTCGGCGCTGGGCGGCGCCTGCATCCGCCTGCACCTGCCGCTGGAAACCGGCGGTGTCGTGGAGGCCGAGGCAGCCTGCTAGACCGCCGTTTCCGCGCGCGGCAAGGCAAACACGAACAGCGCGCCTCGTTCGCTGTCGCGCAGTTCGATGCGGCGGCCATGCAACTGCACGATGCGCTGCACGATCAACAGGCCCAATCCGCCGTTGTCGCCACGCCGCGCGCCGAGCGCGGCCGGTGCCTGGAACAGCTGGGTACGCAGCGCCGGGGCTACCCCGGGGCCATCATCGGCGACGCAGACCTCCACGCTGTCGGCGGTCGCGCGCAGGCGCACCTCGATCTGGCCACCCTCGGGTGCATGGCGCAGCGCGTTGTCGAGCAGGTTGGTCAGCACCCGCTCGACCAGGCCCAGGTCCGCACGGACCAGCGGCAGGCCAGGCGGAAACGCCGCGTGCAGCTGCTGGCCACGCGCCTGTGCCGCCAGTTCGAACTTCTGCAGCACGTCCTGCAGCAGCTCCGGCAGCGCAAACACTTCCCACTCCAGCCGCACTTCGCCGTGCTCCAGCCGCGCCAGTTCGAACAGCGCGCGCGCCAGCCGGCCGACCTTGGCGCTCTGTGCCAGCGCAATGCCGAGATAGCGGCGGCGCTCATCCGGTGACAGCGTGGCGTCCTTCAACGCCAGCGTTTCCAGGTAGCCGTGCAGCGACGACAACGGCGTGCGCAGGTCGTGCGAGATGTTGGCGACCAGTTCACGGCGCTGCAGATCCTGCTGGCGCAGTTGCTGCCACTGCTCGCCCAGCCGCTGCGCCATCTGCGCGTGCGCATGTTCCAGGATCACCAGTTCGTCGCGCTCACCAGCGCGCAGCGGCTCCGGCGGCGGCAGCGGCGTCGGCGCATCGATGTCAAAGGCCTGGATCCGCCGGGTCAGCCGCCGCAACGGACGCGTCACCCAGTAGAATGCGACCAGCCCGGCCAACAGGCCGAGGCTGCCGACCAGCACCACCGACCACAGCGTGGTGTTCCACTGGCTGCCGGCGGCAAGATCGTCGGCGAGCATCTGCCGGTGCTCGCCGACCAGCACCACGTACACATAGCCGGCCGGCCGGCCCTGCACGATCAATGGTGCAGCGCTGAACACCTTGCGGCCATCGGCGCTGCGCGGGTCATCGCCGAGGATCGGCAGCGGTGCACCGGCCAGCAGGCGACGCAACGGCGCCACGTCCACCCGGTTGCGCACCAGATGTCCACTGGGTGCATCGTGACCGAGGATGCGGCCCTGGTCGTCCAGCAGGTAGACCTCGACGCTGGGGTTGACCGCCATCAGCTGGCCGAACAGCGCGCGCACCGCGGCATCGCGCATGCCGCTGGTGTCCATCAGCTCGCTGCGCTGGGCGATGTGTTCGGCCAGGCCCAGCGACAGCCGCTGCACGACTTCCTGCTCGTGGCGGGTGTTGGCACGCATCTGCAGTGCCAGCAGCGCCATGCAGCACATCAGCATCAGCGCGGCGGTCACCACCGCCAGCTTCTGCCACAGGTTCGGCTTGATCATGCCGCCGCCCCGGCCGGGTCGACCAGCTTGTAGCCGCGGCCCCACACCGTCAGCAACCGCCGTGGGTTGGCCGGGTCGGGTTCGATCTTGCTGCGCAGGCGGTTGATGTGGGTGTTGACCGTGTGCTCGTAGCCATCGTGCTGGTAGCCCCAGACCTGGTTGAGCAGTTCCATGCGCGCGAACACCTGGTCCGGATGACGGGCGAAGAACAGCAGCAGGTCGAACTCGCGCGGCGTCAGTTCCAGCGTGTTGCCATCCACCGAAGCGGTGCGCGCGACCGGATCGAGCTGCAGCCCACCCAGCTCGATCGCGCCGGCATCGATGCGCGCGCTCTGCGCCATCGCCTCGGCGCGGCGCAGCAGCGCACGTACCCGTGCCACCAGTTCCGGCATCGAAAAGGGTTTTGCCAGGTAATCGTCCGCGCCCAGTTCCAGGCCGACGATGCGCTGCGTTTCACTGCCGCGCGCGCTGATGATGATGATCGGGACATACCGCGCCATCGCGCGTGCGCGCTGGCACACCTGCAGCCCGTCCACGCCGGGCAGCATCACGTCCAGCACCAGCGCATCCCACGGGCCGTCCTGCTCGAGCAGGCGCAGGCCGGCATCGCCGCTGGCGGCATGGGCGACGTCGTAGCCCTCATCACCCAGGTGCATGCGCAGCAGGTCGGCGATGTGGGCATCGTCTTCAACGATCAGCACGCGTTTGGTCGACATCGGCAGCTCGGGGCCAGTGGGGAGGCTGGCTGCATTGTGGCGCGGGACGGCCGCCGATACCTCACGAAAAATTGAATCCTGCGTGAGGATTCGTTGACCCGGGCGGGCGCAGCATGGCCCCGTCGCCCCTTCCCGGAGTCCGCCATGTCCCTCTCCCGCCGCCATCTGCTGGGCCTGGGCGGTGTCGCCACCGCCGCCGGCCTGTTCGGCCTGGGGGCCTGCAGCCGCGCCGCCCCGGCCGCCGCCGAAGCGCGCCCGTCGCGACAGTTCGAGGTCATGCACAGCGATGCCGAGTGGCGCCAGCGACTGACGCCGGCGCAGTACGCGGTGCTGCGCCAGCAGGCCACCGAGCGCCCCTGGAGCAGCCCGCTCAACAAGGAACACCGGCAGGGCACCTTCGCCTGCGCCGGGTGCGCACTGCCGCTGTTCTCCTCGTCCACCAAGTTCGAGAGCGGTACCGGCTGGCCCAGCTTCTGGGCGCCGCTGCACAACGCCATCGGCGAAGACCGCGACGTCACCTTCGGGATGCTGCGGGTGGAGGTGCATTGCCGCCGCTGCGGCGGCCATCTCGGCCATGTGTTCAACGATGGGCCACGCCCCACCGGGCTGCGCTACTGCATGAACGGTGCGGCGATGGTGTTCGCTCCCGGCGCCACGGATGGCACTGCCGACGGCTGGCGGGTGCCGGTCGGTTCTTCCCCTGCTTCCGGAGCCTGACGATGCTGCTGTTGCTGCTTGCCTATCTGGGGGGCGCGCTGACCCTGCTCAGCCCCTGCATCCTGCCGGTGCTGCCGTTCGTGTTCGCGCGTGCCGATCGCCCGTTCCTGCGCAGCACGCTGCCGCTGCTGCTGGGCATGGCGCTTACCTTTACCGTGGTCGCCAGCCTGGCCGCGGTGGGCAGCCAATGGGTGGCACAGGCCAACCAGGTCGGACGCTGGGTCGCCCTGCTGCTGATGGCGTTGTTCGCGGTCGCCCTGCTCTGGCCACGACTGGCCGACCACCTGCTGGCGCCGTTCCAGCGCATGGGTGCCCGCCTGAGTGCGCGCGCCGATGCGGCGGATGCCGCGGGGCACGGCGGCGCGTGGACCTCGCTGCTGATCGGCATCGCCACTGGCCTGCTGTGGGCACCGTGTGCCGGGCCGATCCTCGGTCTGGTGCTGACCGGCGCCGCCCTGCATGGCGCCAGCGTCGGTACCACTGCGCTGCTGCTGGCCTACGCACTGGGTGCGATCACCGCATTGGCGCTGGCGGTGTGGATCGGCGGCCGGGTGTTCCGCGCGATGCAGGCGCGGCTCGGCCTCGGCGATGCACTTCGCAAGGTGCTGGGTGTGGCCGCGCTGCTGGCCGTCGTGGCGATCGGCCTCGGCTGGGATACCGGCCTGCTGACCCGCTTGTCCACGGTCAGCACCGCCCGTATCGAGCAACGCCTGCTGGATGCAGTGCCCGGCGCGCAGCCGGCGGCACCGCCGATGATGATGGCCGGCGCCAATGCCGGTGCCGATGCAGCGCTGCCGGTGGAGGGCACGCTGCCCGCGCTGGACGGTGCCACTGGCTGGCTCAACAGCCCGCCGCTGAGTGCACAGCAGCTGCGCGGCAAGGTGGTTCTGGTCGATTTCTGGACCTATTCCTGCATCAACTGCCTGCGCGCGATGCCGTTCGTGCACGAATGGGAGCGACGCTACCGCGACCACGGCCTGGTGGTGGTCGGCGTGCACACGCCGGAGTTCGCCTTCGAGCGTGACCCACGCAACGTGATGAAAGCGGTGCAGCAGCTGAAGGTCGAGTACCCGGTGGCGCTGGACAACCAGTACACGATCTGGCGCGCCTTCAACAACCGCTACTGGCCGGCGCAGTACTTCGTCGACGCGCAGGGCAATATCCGCGGCCACCAGTTCGGCGAGGGCAACTATGCGCGCTCGGAACAGATGATCCGTCGCCTGCTGACCGAAGCCGGGCAGACCAATCTGCCGCCACCGGCCGATCCCGCTGCCGCCGGCCTGAAGGGCGTGGCCGTGCAGGCCGACATGGGCAACCTGCGTTCGCCGGAAACCTACCTGGGCCACGCCCGCGCCGAGCAGTTCGCCTCGCCCGGCGGGCAGCGCAGCGACGCCGCGTTCGACTACACGCTGCCGGCCACCCTGGCGTTGAACCAGTGGGGGCTGTCCGGGCGCTGGACCGTCACCGATGAGGCCGCACAGCTGCAGCAGGCCGGCGGCCGCATCGCCTTCCAGTTCCATGCGCGCGACCTGCACCTGGTGCTGGCACCGAGCGAGGACGGCAGGCCGGTGCGCTTCCGCGTCTGGCTGGACGGCAAAGCGCTGCCCGCCGCCGATGCCGGCAGTGATGTTGGTGCCGATGGCAGTGGCGTGGTCGACGAGCACCGCCTGTACCAGCTGGTGCGCCAGCGCGGCGCAGTCGGTCCGCATCGCTTCGAGATCGAGTTCCTCGATGCGGGCGTGCAGGCCTATGCCTTCACCTTCGGTTGAACCGGGAGGACATGATGAAACTCTCCTTTGAACAGGGCATCGCCGCCGGTGTGGCCGGCCTGGTGGCCACGGCCTTGATTGCCGGTGTGCTGCTGGTTGACCACGGCGCGATTGCGGCGCCGGTCGAGGCCAGCGCGCAGATCCAGGCACTGCCGGCCCCCACCGGCGATGCGGCGTTCCGCGATGACGCCAGCCACGCCAGCGTGGTGTTCGCCGGTGGTTGCTTCTGGGGTGTGCAGGGCGTGTTCCAGCACGTCAAGGGCGTGAGCAATGCCGTGTCCGGCTACATCGGTGGCAGTGCGGCCAATGCGCGTTATGAGCGCGTCAGCGGTGGCCAGACCGGCCATGCCGAAGCAGTGAAGATCGACTACGACCCGCGCCAGGTCAGCTACGGGCAGCTGATGCAGGTGTTCTTCTCGGTGGTGCACGACCCGACCCAGCTCAATCGGCAGGGGCCGGACCACGGCAGCCAATACCGCTCGGCGATCTTCAGTGACGACGCACGCCAGCAGGCTGCCAGCCGCGCCTACATCGCCCAGCTCGGCCAGGCCGGCAGCTACCGCGCGCCGATCGTCACCCAGCTGGTCAGCGGCCAACGCTTCTACCCGGCCGAGAGCTACCACCAGAACTACATGACCAACTACCCGCAGGCGGCCTACATCCGCTACTACGACGCACCGAAGCTGGCCGCGCTGGGCAGGCAGTTCCCGGCGCTGTACCGGCGCGAGGCGGTGCTGGTGCCGATGCGGTAGCCGGCATTCCCCCTTGGGCTGACCGACGCTCGGCGGTGCTCTCTGTAGAGCCGAGCCCACGCTCGGCTGCTGTTGGCGGGAGTGCAGCCGAGCATGGGCTCGGCTCTACACACAGAAAAAGACGCACGGCCATCCAGCCGTGCGTTTGGGAAGTATCGGCCGTGCCCCGATCAGGCCCGGCCGACAACGACATGCTAGGCTCGCCATCATCATGGGTACAGCACCAGATGGTGGGAAATTCGATGGATACAGATGACCAGAGCGCGATGATCCCACCCCGCTACCAACGGCTGTCCGATGAGCTGGCCGAGGCCATCCACGGCGGACGCCTTCCGGTTGGCAGCCGCCTGCCTTCGCTGCGGCAGATGGCCCTGCAGCGCAGGCTCAGCCTGAACACGGTGATTGCCGCCTATCGCCAGCTGGAGGACGCCGGCCTGGTCATTCCGCGGCCCAAAGCCGGCTTCGAGGTGGCGCCGCGCTTGTCGGTGCCAGAGCGTTCGCTGCGTGATACCCCGTCCGCACCCACCGCACCACTGCAGCAGGTGCTGATGGCCCGCGTGCTGGAAGCACAGCGCCGCCCCGGTGTGATCGACCTGGCCTTTGCCGGTCCGCGCGGGCGCCAGTTCTATCCGGGCGCGCAGCTGGCCCGGCATACCGCACAGGTGCTGCGCCACGGCCAGCAGACGGTGGAGACCTACGCGCGCCCCAACGGCTCGCCACGGCTGCTGGCGCAGATCGTGCGGCGTGGCCCGCGCATGGGGCTGCACACCCACAGCGAACGCCTGCTGCTGACCCATGGTGCGATGGAGGGCCTGCAGCTGGCGCTGCGCGCGGTCACCCAGCCCGGTGATGCGGTCGGCATCGAGGCACCGTCCTACTTCAACCTGTATCCGTTGCTGGCCAACCTCGGCCTGCAGGCCATCGAGCTGCCCACCCATCCGCAGCACGGACTGGATGTGGACGCGCTGGACGCGCTGCTGCAGCACACACCGCTGGCCGCACTGGTGGTGATGCCGACCGTGCACAACCCGCTCGGCTGCACCATGCCGACCGCCGCCAAGCAGCGCCTGGCCGAGCTGGTCAACGCACGGCAGCTGCCGCTGATCGAGGACGCGGTGTACGCCGAGCTGCAGTTCTGCGAACCGCCGGCGCCCCTGCTGAAGGCCTTCGATCGCGACGGCTGGGTGATGGTGGTCGGAGGTTTCTCCAAGACACTGGCGCCGGATTACCGCATCGGCTGGCTGGATGGCGGCCGCTTCGCCGAGCGCATCGCGCTGCTGAAATTCCAGTCCACCGGCGGCGAGCCGCAGCTGCTCGGTGACGCGGTCGCGGCGTATCTGGAAGCGGGCAGCTACGAGCACCACCTGCATCGCATGCGCCGGCTGTACCGCGAACAGGTGGGACGGCTGCGCCAGCTGGTGGCCGAGCACTTCCCAGCCGGCACCCGCGCCACCGAACCGCAGGGCGGATTCCTGCTGTGGCTGGAACTGCCGGGCGTGGATACGCGCGAGCTGTTCGAGCGAGCGCTGCAGGAGGACATCGTGTTCATGCCCGGCCAGGTCTATTCACGTGGCGCGCGATACCGCCACTGCCTGCGGCTGTCGTGCTGCCAGACCCTGGATGCGCGCTTCATCGGCGCGGTGGAACGACTGGGCGCGATCGCGCGGGAGCTGGCGGCCGCAGCACGGTAGTGCCGGCCGCTGGCCGGCAACATCGGGATCACCGGGTGGATGCGGTTGCCGGCCAGCGGTCGGCACTACCCAGGATCACTCGAGCAGGTGCGCGCTCAGCGCTTCGCCATCCGCACCCGGCAGATGCGGCAGCCGTCCCCAGCACGGCATCGGCAGGCGCTGCTGCAACGTGGCGATGTTCTCATCCTGGCGCTGCATCGCAGGGTCGATGTGGTTGCCGATCCAGCCCAGGCACTGCACGCCGCTGGCCTGCAGCGACTGCGCAGTCAGCCGCGCATGGTTGACGCAGCCCAGCCGCATGCCCACCACCAGCAGCACCGGCAACTGCAGTGCTCGCACCAGGTCCAGCTGGTCCAGCGTGGCCGAGACCGGCGCCAGCCACCCACCGACGCCTTCCACCACCACGATGTCGGCCTGTGCGCGCAGTCGCGCGAACGCAGCGACGATCGGCGCCAGTTCCACCTGCACGCCGTCCTCGGCAGCGGCCAGCTCCGGTGCCAGCGGCTGCCGCAGCGCATACGGGTTCAGATCGGCATAGTCCGGCACCGGCCAGCTGGCTGCCTGCAGCGCCAGCGCGTCTTCGTTGCGCAGGCCCTGCCCCAGGTCTTCGCTGCCGCTGGCCACCGGTTTCATGCCCACCGCGCGCAGGCCACGCCGGCGCAGCGCATGCAGCAGCGCGGTGCTGGCCGCGGTCTTGCCGATCTCCGTATCGGTGCCGGTAATGAACAGGGCGGGCGGCAGCGTAGCGGGCAACGGCATCGATGGGCTCCAACAGGGCAACAGAGCGTGCATTATCGTCGGCCCGGCGCGCTTGCTAGACTGCGGGCATGTTCGCCAATGCCTCGCTTACCGGCAGCAAGCCGGAACAATACGCCCAGCTGCTGGAACAGGCCCGTGGCCTGGTCTACGCCGAGTCCGACCGCATCGCCAACGCGGCCAACCTCTCCGCACTGGTCTACCACGCCCTGCCCGACCTGAACTGGGTGGGTTTCTACCTGTACGACGGCAAGGAACTGGTGGTCGGCCCGTTCCAGGGCCTGCCGGCCTGCGTGCGCATCCCGCTGGACAAGGGCGTGTGCGGTGCCGCCGCCAGCCAGCGCGTGACCCAGCGCGTGGACGACGTCGATGCCTTCCCCGGCCATATCGCCTGCGATTCGGCCTCGCGTTCGGAACTGGTGGTGCCGCTGCTGCGCGGCGATGAACTGATCGGCGTGTTCGACATCGACAGCCCCAAGATCGGCCGCTTCGATGCCGATGACCAGGCCGGCCTGGAAGCCATCGCCCGCGTGTTCGTCGAGGCGCTGGGATGAGCGCGCCGAAGCTGCGCAACATCGGCCCCAAGAGTGCAGCGTGGCTGCGCCAGGTCGGCCTGCGCAGCCGCGAGGACCTGGTTGCGACCGGCGCAGTCGGCGCCTTCGTCAAGGTCAAGCGCGCCGGCTTCAAGCCCAGCCTGAACCTGCTGTACTCGCTGGAAGGCGCGCTGCTGGACTGCCACTGGCAGGAACTGAGCGAGCCGCAGCGTGAGGCGCTGGTGCAGGATTACGAAGCACGCATCGCCGCGCATCCGCTGAAGGCGGCCGGCCCGGCGTCGGGTCCGGTGCATGAGCAGCGCTTCGATGCCGACGATGACGCGGAAGACAGCGTGACCGAGGATGCGGACGAGGATTGACGGCCTGGTAGTGCCGGCCGCTGGCCGGCAACTGCATGATCTTCGCAGCGTTCCCGAGACTGCCGGCCAGCGGCCGGCACTACCGATGGGTTACGGCTGCTGCAGTTCCAGCAGCTCGCCTGCCAGCCCGGCTTCGCCACGTTCCAGCCGTACCCGCAGGCGCGTGCCGTGGTCGATGCGCAGTGCCCAGCACAGCGACATCGGCAGGCCGCAGACCTGCGACAGCACCATGCGCAGCGGGCCGCCATGGCTGACCACCAGCGTCGGCACCGGGTCGTCATCATCGAGCAGTCGATCCAGCGCGCGCGCGATACGCCGCTCGAAGTGGCCCCAGCTTTCACCGTTGGGCGGTGGGAATGCATGCGGATCGGCATGGAAGGCCGCCAGTGCATCCTCCGGCAGGTCGAACAGCGACTGCCCGTCCCAATCGCCGAAATCCAGCTCTTCCCATTCCTCCTCCGCTTCCACGTCCAGCCCGCGCGGGGTGGCCAGGGCCATCGCCGTGTGCAGCGAGCGCAGCCGCGGCGAACTGATCACCCGTTCCCAGGGCTGCGCAGCGTAGGCGTCGACCAGTTCCTGCGGCAGGCGGGCCAGCTGCGGTGGATCGCTGCGGCCATCGAGGAACTCATCGCGACCGTTGCCGGCATGGCGGACCAGGTCGAGGATCATGCGTGCGTCCTGTACAGGCAACGCGGGAACAGCGGAAAACGGGCGGACATCGGCAACGGCACCACGGGATCGAGGGACCATTCTAAGGGCACAGCAAAGGCAGTCGGGTACGCTCGACGCTACGGGCCGCCTGCGATGCCGTAGACTGCGCGCACTTCCAGGTGACCTGCGGCCATGGCCGGCAGGTTGAAACGGGAAGCCGGTGACGCGTGAATCCACGCCAGGCCGGCGCTGCCCCCGCAACGGTAAGCACGTCAGTTCCAGGCAACAACGCCACTGTGCCGCAGGCATGGGAAGGCGCCTGGACGGTGGCCTCGCGCCACCCGGCGGCAAGCCCGGAGACCGGCCCGGAAGCCTCAGGTCGCGGTGCGGTGGGCATGGCGCTGGATGACCGCAGCCTGCGCTGCGGCGTCGGCGCATGCCTGCCTTCGCGGCTCCTCCCCTTCGCCACGCGGGCGTGCGTGGCACCTGGAGTCCCCCATGAAGCTGCAGTCCCGAATGCTGTCCCTGGCCGTGCTGGCCGCCCTGCCCGCGCTGGCCCAGGCCGCCGATGACACCACCGCGCTCGACCAGATCCTGGTCACCGCCACCCGCACCCCGATCGCCCTGCAGGACAGCATCGCACCAGCCCAGGTGATCGACCGCGCGCAGATCGAATCCAGTCAGGCCACCTCGTTGCAGGAACTGCTGCGCGGCCGCGCCGGCATCAACCTGACCAATGCCGGCGGGCTCGGCAAGCAGAGCTCGCTGTTCCTGCGCGGCACCAACTCGGGCCACACCGTGGTGCTGGTCGATGGCGTGCGCATCAACAGTGCCGACCTCGGCCTGGCCATGTACCAGGACCTGCCGCTGGCGCAGATCGAACGCGTGGAAATCGTGCGCGGCCCGCAGTCCAGCCTGTACGGCGCCGACGCCATCGGTGGCGTGATCCAGATCTTCACCCGCCGCAACCAGGGCGATTTTGCTCCGCACTTCCAGCTCGGTGGTGGCAGCAACGGCCTGCGCGAAGCCAGCGGCGGCATCGGAGGTGGCACCGAACGCGGCTGGTTCGGCGCCGACATCGCCTACCAGCATTCCGATGGCGTCGATGCCTGCCGTGGCTCGGCGACGCTGTTCACCGGCTGCTTCGCCGACGAACCCGACCGCGACGGCTACCGCAACCTGTCCAAGAGCCTGCGTGGCGGCTACACCTTCAACGACCAGTGGAATGTGGAAGGCAGTGCGCTGCGCGCCGACGGCAGGAACCACTACGACGGCTATTACAACTACTCGGAAATCCGCCAGCAGGTGCTGGCCGGCAAGGTGCGCTACACCCCGTCCGGGCGCCTGGCCTTCACCGCCAACGTCGGCCGCAGCGACAACGAGTCGGACAACTTCGGCGACTTCGGCGCACGCGGCAGCGCGCAGACCCACCGCGACAGCGCCTCGCTGCAGGGTGACTTCACCTTGACCGGAAGCCAGCTGCTGAGCACCGGCGTGGACTGGAGCGAAGACAACCTGGATGGCAGCAGCGCGGGCTACCTTGTCGACAGCCGCCGCAACACCGGTGTATTCGTGCAGTACCAGGGCCGCTTCGGCCGCCACCAGCTGCAGGCCAGCGCGCGCAACGACGACAACCAGCAGTTCGGCAACCACGCCACCGGCAGTCTCGGCTGGGCAATGCAGCTGGACCACGGCCTGCGCGTCAATGCCAGCTACGGCACCGCCTTCAAGGCACCGACCTTCAGCGACCTGTACGACCCGTGGAGCGGCGTGCCGACGTTGAAGCCGGAGAAGTCCAAGAGCGCCAACCTCGGTGTTTCGCAGCAGGGCCAGGGCTGGCATTGGGGCCTGGACGTGTACGAGACCCGCATCGATGACCTGATCACCTACGATGCGTCCACGATGAAAATGCAGCAGGTGGAGAAGGCGCGCATCCGTGGCGCCGAACTGACCGGTGGCGTGCTGCTGGCCGGCTTCGACCTCAACGCGCAGCTGAGCTACACCGACCCGCGCAACCGCACCCATGGCAGCACCCAGTTCGACAACTGGCTGCCGCGCCGTGCACAGCAGACCGCGCGCCTGGACGTCGACCGCCGCTTCGGCGATTTCCGCGCCGGCCTGACCGTGCAGGGTGCGGGCAAGCGCTATGACGATGCCGCCAACGCGGTGAAGGTCGGTGGCTACGGCACGCTGGACCTGCGCGCCGAGTACGCGCTGACGCCGGCGTGGTCGCTGCTGGCACGTGCCGCCAACGTGTTCGACCGCCGCTACGAGACGGTGGCGTGGTTCAACCAACCCGGCCGCGAATACCAGCTGAGCGTGCGTTACCAGCCGAAATGACCGCGACGGTCATGGTAGTGCCGGGCCCGGGGCGGCCCCAACGTGAACCACCGCAAACTACACCGGGTTGGCGGCCCCCCGCCGGCCCAAACCCCAGCCGCACCCCAGCAACCCCCC
>NZ_JCACKF010000031.1:0-26060 GCF_059505245.1 Stenotrophomonas sp. | reverse complement strand
CCTCCCTATATTCCGGGGCCTGTAGTGTTCGTCCCGCCCCGGGGCGGCAAACATGGGGCCCCTCGCAACGTTCTGGGGTGTGGCCGGCCCGCGCCCGGCACTACCCCCTGCGTCAGCCCTGCAACCCCGGCAACTCACGCAGGTCGTCAATCACCGCCACCGCCTGTGCGGTGGCCAGGTCCAGGCCACGCGGATAACCGTAACGCACCAGTGCGATCGGCATACCCGCCTCTTCAGCGGCGCGGTAGTCGGTCAACGAATCACCCACCATCAGGCAGGCATCCACCGCCAGCCCGAAGTGCGCAGCGATGTGCCGCAGCGGCTCACCGCTGGGCTTGCGCTGCGGCAGCGAATCGCCGCCCAGTACCAGCGCGAACGCATCACCAATGCCCAGGTGCTGCAGCAGTGGCGGCACCAGCGCTTCGGGCTTGTTGGTGCAGATCGCCAGCGGAACACCGCGTGCACGCAGCTGCATCAGCGCTTCGGCCACGCCATCGAACAGGCGCGGGCTGCGCAGCAGGCACTCACGGTAGTGCACCATGAACACCGGCATCACTTCGGCCAGGTCGACCTCACGACCCGCGGCATGCACGGCCTGCTCGACCAGGCGGCGCACACCGTCGCCGATCCAGCCCAGAACCGTGGCTTCCGGCACGCGTGCCATGCCGATGTCTTCCAGCGTGCGGTTCAGTGCTTCGGCGATATCAGCTGCGCTGTCGACCAGCGTGCCATCAAGGTCGAACACGACCAGCGGATAGGGATACGACAAGGGACGGCACCTGCACGACGTGGGGCCGCCCATTGTACGCCGCTGGTTTCTGCGCCGATCCGCCTCAACCGATCCGGCGTGCGCGGGTGGCCAGGAACGTTGGCAGGTAGCGGTCGATCAGGAAGCGCGGCTGCGGCTGCCAGTCTTCCATGAAGCGATCGATGACGAACCCCGCATCCAGCTGCCCGCCGATCAGTTCGGTCAGGCTGTGGCCAAAGGTCAGCGCATCGCCGCGGCCGAGTTTCGCCTCACGTTCTGCGGCGGGCAGGTCTTCCAGGTCCGAATAGGGAATGGCGTACTGCGGCCGGATCAGGCCCTGCGCATCGAGCTGCGGATCGCGCGCGCCGACGAACAGCACCGGGTTGTAGAAGCTGGCCATCAACATGCCGTCGCGCGCCAGCACGCGGCGGCATTCGGTCCACACCGGGCGCACGTCGGGTACGTACAGGTTGGAGATCGGATGGAACACCACGTCGAAGCTGTCGTTGGCGAATACGTGCAGGTCGCGCATGTCGCCCTGCACCGTGCGCAGCTGCAGTCCATCGCGCGCCGCCACGCTGCGGTCCTGTTCCAGCTGCCCGTCGGAGAGATCGAACACGGTGACGTCGGCGCCCGCAGCGGCCAGCACCGGTGCCTGCTGGCCCCCGCCCGAGGCCAGGCACAGGATGCGGCGGCCACGCACATCGCCCAGCCAGTCCAATGGCAGCGCGCGTGGGGTCAGATGCACCTGCCAGCGGCCTTCGCGCGCGGCGGCAATGGTTGAACTTTCCACCGGGCGCGACCATTCGCGCACTTCGCTGGCCTGGCGGTCCCAGGCAGCACGGTTGTGGTCGATCAAGGCCTGTCCATGGTTCATGTGTTCTCCTTGCCCGGTGGGCGCCAATCCAGATCCTGGAAGGCCGGGCTGGCGAAACACTCGGCCAGGTAGTCCAGGAATCGCCGCATGATAGCGGGCTGCTGTCGTCGTGACGCGTACACGGCATGAATGCCGAGTTCGTCCAGGCTGAATTCGGGCAGCAGTTCGATCAGCTCGCCGGTACGCAGCAGCGGCGCCACCTGGTAGGTCGGCAGCATGGCGATACCGGCACCGGCCCGCACCGCCTCCAGCAGCAGCGAGGCCTCGTTGGCGCTGATGTTGCCGCCTACCGCCACCGACAGCGAACGGCCGTCCCGGTGCAGCTGCCACAGGCTCTTGCCGACGTAGTGGTGGGTCAGGCAGTTGTGCGCGGCCAGATGCTCGGGAGCAGTCGGCGTGCCGCGTGCCTGCAGGTAGGACGGCGTCGCGCACAGCACCGAGCGGCAGGTGGCCAGCCGCCGCGCGATCAGGCTGGGATCGATCTGGCGCGCGATGCGCACGGCCAGGTCCACCCGCTCCTCCACCAGGTTCACCGTGCGGTCGACCAGCAGCAGCTCGATGCGTGCCGCCGGATGGCGCGCAACAAAGCCGGCCACCGCCCGCGCCAGGTGGCTCTGCCCGAACGACACGCTGGCAGTCACCCGCAGCGTGCCATGCGGCTCCGGATCATCGCTGGCCAGCTCGCCCTGCAGTTCCTCGCCGATCGCCAGCATCTGCCGGAAGCGCGCCAGCGCCGCCTCGCCCGGGCCGGTCAGGCTGACCCGGCGCGTGGTCCGGTGCAGCAGGCGTGCGCCCAGCCAGCCCTCGACCTCAGCCAGGTAGCGGCTGACCATCGCCCGCGACATGTCCAGCACCTCTGCCGCCGCGGTCAGGCTGCCGCGCTCGGCCACCTCGACGAACACGGTCATGGCGGTCAATCGGTCCATATGCTCGATCCATGCAACAAACAAGCGCGTTATACGCTGTTTTTCGAGCGACTGCAGCGGCCTAGAGTGGCGCCATTCCCACCCCACAGCGCCCCACGGAGTCCTGCCATGAAGATCGCCCTCGTTGGTTCCACCGGCAACATCGGCCGCCAGATCGCCCGCCACGCGCTGGCCCGCGGCCACGAACTCACCGTCATCGTGCGCAGCGCGCAGGACCTCCCGGCCGAGCTGGCCGGTGCCCATCCGGTGATCGCCTCGCTGGATGACCAGGACGCGCTGGTTGCCGCCATCGCCGGCCACGACGTGCTCGCCAGTGCCTACGGCCCGCGCCCGGGCGATGACATCGGCCGCGTCGGCGAGGTCGCCGCGCAGCTGGCGGCTGCCGCGCGCAAGGCCGGCGTGCCGCGCCTGGTGGTGGTTGGCGGTGCCGGCAGCCTGGAAGTCGCACCCGGCGTGCAGCTGGTCGACACCCCCACCTTCCCGGAGGCCTACAAGCCGTACGCGCTGGCCCACCGCGAGGCGTTCAACCGCCTGCAGGCAGTGGACGACCTGGACTGGACCTTCTTCTCGCCGGCCGCCGAAATCGGCCCGGGTGAAGAGCGCGGCCAGTACCGCGTGCAGCCCAAGGCGTTCCTGGCCGATACCAGCGGCCACAGCCGCATCAGCTACGCCGACTATGGCGCGGCGTTCGTCGCCGAACTGGAAGCGCACGCGTATCCGAAGCAGATCATCACCGCAGCGTATTGATCCACGCACGTCCCATGTAGAGCCAAGCCCGCGCTCGGCTCTACGCGAACATGCAGCCGGGCATTGGCCCGGCTCTACACAAGGAATTCCCATGCGTACCGCTGCCCTGCTGCTTCCCCTCGCCCTGGCCGCCAGCTTCACCAGTGCGCCGCTGCTGGCCGCACCGGCCACCACGGCGCCGGCGGCGGCGACGAAATCCCAGCTGCACCTGCAGACCTTCCATCCCGGCCCGCAGGCAATGTTCTCGGTGTCCTCGGTGCTGATCGAAGGCCGCCACGACGCGATCCTGGTCAATGCGCAGTTTGGTGCCAGCGATGCGCGCAAGCTGGTCGAGCTGATCCGCGCCAGCGGCAAGCAGCTGACAACGATCTACATCAGCCACGGTGATCCGGACTACTACTTCGGCCTGGCTACCCTGCAGGACGCGTTCCCGCAGGCGCGCATCGTCGCCACCGCGCAGACCGTCGCCCATATCCAGCAGACCCAGGCCGGCAAGCTGGCCTACTGGGGACCGAAGATGGGTGCCGACGTGCCCGCGCGCATCGTGCTGCCGCAGGTGCTGGATGGCGATGCCCTGGAGCTGGAAGGCCAGCGCCTGCCGCTGATCGGCCTGGATGGCCCGACCCCGGACCGCACGGTGCTGTGGGTGCCGTCGCTGCGCGCGATCGTCGGTGGCATTCCGGTGGTGGCCGGCGAGCACGTGTGGATGGCCGACACGCAGACGCCGAAGTCGCACACCGACTGGCTGCAGACCCTGCAGCGGTTGCAGGCACTGAAGCCGAAGGTGGTGGTGCCGGGGCATTACGCGCCGGGTGCGGCGCTGGATGCCAGTGCGTTGCGCTTCACCGCGGACTACATCCGCGCGTTCGATGCCGAGACGGCAAAGGCCAGGGACAGTGCGGCGCTGGTGAAAGCAATGCAGTCGCGCTACCCGAAGCTGGATGGCGTGGCATCGCTGGAGCTGAGTGCGAAAGTGGCCAAGGGCGAGATGCAGTGGCCTTGAGGTAAAGGGTTGTTTTGCAGGGCTGCGCCCTGCACCTGCTCAATGCAACGGCAACAGCTGGATATCTGTGGGTTGGCGGGGTGGGTCCGATGGCAGGGGACGCCGTGAACCCGTCCATGGGGGCTTGGTCGCGGCATCCATGCCGCTCACGCCCCCGCAACCGGACCCACCTCGCCTTCGACAGATCTCGGCAATCTGCTGGGGTCGGATCCCGTTGCTGCGCAACGGGCTCTGACCCCGCCTTTGCCGATCAGAGGGATGTGGAATCGCTCGGTCCGTGCTCGAACAATTCCCCCTGCACCATGGCCTCCTTTTCGCGGAACCCACCCAGCCCGACGCCGACCAGGCGGTAACGCGTCTCCGCCGGCAGGTCGACGCGGGCGCGCAGGGCCAGTGCGATGTCGCGCAGTTCTTCCATCGATTCCGGCGGGCGCTCCGGGGTGAAACTGCGGGTGAGGATGCGGAACTGCGCGGTCTTCAGCTTCAGCACCACGGTGTGGCCGACGCGTTCGGTCTTGCGCGTGGCATTCCAGGTCTTCTCCGCCAGCTGCACGATCGCCTCGCCCAGGTCTTCCAGCAACAGGTCCTCGGCAAAGGTGTCCTCCGAGGAGATCGACTGCACCTGCTGGTCCGGTTCCACCGGCCGCTCGTCGATGCCGCGTGCACGGTTGTACAGGCTGCGGCCGAAACTGCCGAACGCCTCTTCCAGGTCGACCAGGGACCACTGCCGCAGGTCGCCGCAGGTGACGATGCCACGCGCGGCAAGTTTGCCTTCCATCACCTTGCCGACGCCGGGCACCCGGTTCACCGGCAGCGGCAGCAGGAACGCGTCCACCCGCTGCGGTGGAATCACGAACTGGCCATCGGGCTTGCGCCAGTCCGAAGCGATCTTGGCCAGGAACTTGTTCGGCGCGATCCCGGCTGAAGCGGTCAGGTTCGTCTCCTCGCGGATCTGCGCACGGATGGTGCGAGCGATGTCGGTGGCCAGTTCGATGCCGCTCTTCGGCTCGGTCACGTCCAGGTAGGCCTCGTCCAGCGACAACGGCTCGACCAGGTCGGTGTGGCGCAGGAAGATCTCGCGTACCTGGCGTGACACCGCCTTGTAACGTGCAAAGTCCGGCGGCACGAAGATCGCGTCCGGACACAGGCGTTCGGCGCGCAGCGCCGGCATCGCCGAACGCACGCCGAACACGCGTGCCTCGTAGGACGCCGCACACACCACCGAGCGCGCGCCGCGCCATGCCACAACCACCGGCTTGCCGCGCAGTGACGGATCGTCGCGCTGCTCCACCGACGCGTAGAACGCGTCCATGTCGACGTGGATGATCTTGCGCAGTCGGGTCATGTCAGGCGGAAAGGGCGGGGGCGTGTCGAACGGGCCACACGCCGAAGTATGGTCGTTGCACATCAACAGGATGCGCGTATTCCATTGAAAACACTACGGTTGCGTACGGTTGAAATGTTTGATCGGCGAAGTTTCCACGGGCATCCTCGAACGCTTGTTTCCCTGTTTCCCGCTTCCAGGATTGTGCTTCATGACCCGTCTCCACGCGTTCAACCGCGAACAGCTGCTGGCCAGCGCACGCGGTGAACTGTTCGGCACCGCCGCCGGCCGTTTGCCCAACGATCCGATGCTGATGTTCGACCGCATCACCGACATCCACGAGGACGGCGGACCGCACGGCAAGGGCATGGTACGCGCCGAGCTGGATATCCGCCCGGACCTGTGGTTCTTCGGCTGCCACTTCATCGGCGACCCGGTGATGCCCGGCTGCCTGGGCCTGGACGCCATGTGGCAGCTGACCGGCTTCTTCCTGACCTGGCTGGGTGCCCCCGGCAAGGGCCGCGCACTCGGCTGCGGCGAGGTGAAGTTCACCGGCCAGGTACTGCCGGACGCCAAGCTCGTGCGCTACGAGATCGACATCAGCCGTGTCATCAACCGCAAGCTGGTGATGGCCCAGTCGGACGCCCGCATGTACGTGGATGACCGCGAAATCTACAGCGCGCGCGACCTGCGCGTCGGCCTGTTCACTGAAACCGGGAGCTTCTGATGCGTCGCGTCGTCATCACCGGCATGGGCATCACGTCCTGCCTCGGCAATGATCTGGATACCGTTTCGGCCGCGCTGCGCGAAGGGCGCTCGGGCATCACCGCCTTGGCCGACCATGCCGAAGCGGGCCTGCGCAGCCAGGTCGGCGGTCGCGTCGACCTCGATCTGGAGGCGCTGATCGACCGCAAGCAGAAGCGCTTCATGAGCGATGCGGCGGCCTTCGCTTACCTGTCCATGCGCGATGCCATCGCCGATGCCGGGCTCAGCCCCGAGCAGGTCAGCAACCTGCGCACCGGCCTGATCGCCGGTTCCGGCGGCGGCTCCAGCGAATGGCAGATCGGCGCGGTCGACCTGCTGCGCGAACGTGGCGTGCGCAAGGTCGGCCCGTACATGGTGCCGCGCACGATGTGCTCGACGGTCTCGGCCTGCCTGGCCACGGCCTACCAGATCAAGGGCGTCAGCTACTCGCTGTCGGCCGCCTGCGCGACCTCGGCGCACTGCATCGGCGCTGCCGCGGACATGATCCGCCACGGTGCGCAGGACATCATGTTCGCCGGTGGCGGTGAAGACCTGCACTGGTCGATGAGCGTGATGTTCGATGCGATGGGCGCGCTATCGACCAGCTTCAACGAGACCCCGGCCAGCGCCTCGCGTCCGTACGACAAGGACCGCGACGGCTTCGTCATCGCCGGTGGCGGCGGCATGCTGGTGCTGGAGGACTACGACCACGCCGTTGCGCGTGGCGCGCGCATCCATGCCGAGCTGATCGGCTACGGCGTGACCTCCGATGGCGCCGACATGGTCGCGCCGTCCGGCGAGGGCGCGGTGCGCTGCATGAAGATGGCACTGCAGGGCGTCGATCGCCCGCTGGACTACCTCAACACCCACGGCACCTCGACCCCGCTGGGCGATGTCACTGAGCTCAACGCGATCCGTGAAGTGTTCGGCGATGCGGTACCACCGCTGTCCTCGACCAAGGCGCTGTCCGGCCATTCGCTGGGCGCGGCCAGCGTGCACGAGGCGATCTACTGCCTGCTGATGATGCGCGATGGCTTCGTCGCCGGTTCGGCCAACATCGGCGAGCTGGACCCGAAGGTGGAGAGCTTCCCGATCCTGCGCGAGAGCCGCGAGCAGAAGCTGGACACGGTGATGTCCAACAGCTTCGGCTTCGGTGGCACCAACGCTGCGCTGGTGTTCGGGCGGGTGTGATTGAACAGGTGTGCCGACCAACGGTCGGCACCCACCAGAAGATGTGGAGCCGAGCCCATGCCCGGCTCAGTGCCAACCAAGGTCGGCACCCACCGCTACTTCGGCAGCAGCGGCAGCAGCAGGGCGTGCGCGTCCACCAGCGAGTCGACGATGCGGTGGCCCAGTGCGCGCAGCTCTTCATCCGGATGCACCAGGTCCGGCACCTGGATCACGGTCATGCCGGCGGCCAGTGCGGCCCGCGTGCCGGCCGGTGAATCTTCCAGCGCCAGGCAACGTTCGGGCGCCTGGCCCAGCCGCTGCGCGGCCAGCAGGTAGATATCCGGCGCCGGCTTCGGCCGCGCCACATCACCACTGGTGATCACGGCATCGAAGTACGGCAGCAGGCCTGCGGCCGCCAACTTGCGGTTGGCGCGCGGCTGCCGCGTGGTGGTCGCCACCGCACGCGGTACCGCGTGCGCCTTCAGCAGCTCCAGCAGCTCCAGGATGCCCGGCCGCAGCGGCAGCCCGGTCTGCGTGCGTGCTTCGTACAGCTCATGGCAACGTGCCGCCACCGCGTCGATCACGCTGTCCTCGATGCCCTGCGCGCGCAGCAACGCATGCGTATCGTGGTCGCCGAGGCCGACCATGCGCAGGAATACCGCTTCCTCCAGGCCCAGCCCGAATTCGTCGGCGGCCTCGCTCCAGCAGGCCAGCGAGACCCGCTCGCTGTCGATCATCAGGCCGTCCATGTCGAAGATGACGGCGTCGGGCAGGAACGGCAGCGCAGCGAAGGGGGTCATGGAGCGAACAACGTATCCAGGTCGGTGGAAGTGAGCTGCCGCCATTGCCCTTCGTCCAGCCCCTGCAGGTCCAGCCCGCCGACGCGGCTGCGGTGCAGGGCCTGCACGTGGTTGCCGGTGGCGGCGAACATGCGGCGTACCTGATGGTAGCGGCCTTCATGCAGCACCAGGCGTGCGCGACGCGCCTCCAGCACTTCGAGTTCAGCCGGCAGCAGGGGCGTCTTCTCGGACTCCAGCATCAGCGTGCCGCTGGCGAACAACGCCACTTCGTCGCCGCGCAGGTCCTCGCTCAACTCGACTTCGTAGACCTTCGGCAGCTTCGACTTCGGCGAGATGATCCGGTGCAGCAGGCCGCCATCGTCGGTCAGCAGCAGCAGGCCACTGGTCTCGCGGTCGAGGCGGCCCACCGTGGACAGCACCGGATCACGGTCGCGGAAGCGCGGCGGCAGCAGGTCGTAGATCAGGCGGCCGGTGTCCTTGGTCGAACAGGTGTAGCCGGCGGGCTTGTGCAGCGCGATCGACAGCCCCACCGGCGGGTCCAGCGGCTCGCCATCGACGCGGATCGCCTCGTGCGGCACCTGGTCATCGGCGTACAGCACCTCACCGTCGGCGTCGGTGACGCGGCCTTCGCGGAACATCCACTGCACCTGCTTGCGGCTGCCATAGCCCAGGTTGGCGATCAGCTTGACCAGCTTCACTTGCCCTTCCCCTTCACTGCTTCAACCAGCTTGAAACCGTCGCGCTCGGCGACCACGCGCACCGCACCGAAGCTGTCGTTGAGGGTGTGCTCGTACGGCAGATGGCGGTTGGCCACCACGTACAGGCGCCCGCCCGGGCGCAGCGCCTGCGCGGCCACGGCGATGAAGCGCTGGCCGATGTCCGGGCGGTCGGCACGCGACGGCGTGTGGAACGGCGGGTTGCTGATGATGACGTCGTAGCCCGGCTCGATGCCGGCGGTGACGTCGCGCCACAGGAAGCGCAGCGGCAGCGCGCGCGGCGGCGGCGCCAGGTTCAGTTCGGCCAGGGCCAGCGCACGCTGCTCGGCCTCGTACAGGTCCAGCGCGGTGATCTTCGGGCAGCGTTCCAGCAGCTCGCGCGAGAGATAGCCGTAGCCTGCGCCAAGGTCGGCGGCGCGGCCGGCCAGGTCGGCCGGCAGGTGCTCGGCCAGCAGCGCCGATGCCGGATCGATGCGGTCCCAGGCGAACACGCCCGGGCGGCTGAGGAAGCGTCCGCCCATGATCGGGCGCACCGCATCCAGCGCCGACCAGCGCTTGGCCAGGTCGGCGTCGTGCTGGCCCTGCAGCGGGGCGGTCCAGTACACGCGGCAGTGGTTCTTGGTCAGGCAGCCGCCGAGACCGGCCAGCTGCTTGAGGTCGCCTTCACCGGAGCGCGCGCCTTCGTTGTTGGACTGGCAGGCGACGATACGGCCGCCCTCGGCGACCAGCGCCAGCGCGCGGGCGAACAGCGCACGGGCTTCTTCACGCTGGCGCGGCGGCAGCACCAGCACCAGCGGGTAACGGCCCTTGCCGGCCACATCGTCCAGCTGGCCGCTGACGGTCCAGCCGGCGGCCTGCTGCAGCGGCTGCGCGAACGGGGCAAAGCTCTGTTCGCAGTGCAGCTCGCGGTTGCCGGCCGCTTCGCGCAGCGGCCAGCCATCGCGGGCACGCAGGAAAGCCACCGGGCCCTCCGGCCAGCGCAGGGCGCCTTGGGAGAACGGCAGGAGCAGGGTCTGCAGGGGGGCGTCGTCGCTGGAGGCCATCGGCGCGGGTACTTCAAGCGTGAGGGCCGTCCATTGTACCGGCTTGGCCGGGCCGGCCCCGGCGGCCCGCTTTGCGAAACCCGAACGGGGCCTTGATCCGCCAGAAACATTGAAACGTTCAGGGTAGAGGCTCCCCCGGAAACCCAGGAGAACCTGCATGCGAGCCTTGTTCGTCGGTGGCGTGGTCGACAACAGTGAAATGGACCTGGAAGGCAGCCATCCGCCCGTGCACTACCCCGAGGACACCGGCGGCGGGCACTCGCGCTACCGGCTGCACCAGGTCGGCCATGGCGCCGATGGCAGCGTGGCCTATGCGGTATACGGCGCACCGGACCTGGCCGATGAAGAGGTGGCCCGGGTGGCGGAAGAACGCGCCTACGCGCGCCGGTTCGAAGCGACGCCGACCTTGTTCGAGCATTGACGCATCTGTAGCACCGTCGCCCACGCTCGGGCGCCAGCCGAGCGTGGGCCCGGCTCTATATCGGATCAAGGCGCCTTGGGTGGCAGGCGGTTGATGCTGGCGATCTCGTCCAGCCACACATGGTGCTGCTGCACCGGCGTGTCGTAGTCATCCAGGCGCAACTGGCCGTTGCTGCCTTCATCACCAGCGACGTTGCGGTACTGCTGCACGGTTGGCCTCACGGCCACCGTGCCGAGCAGGCGGCGGCCATCGTGCAGAATCAGTTCCACCTGCGTTTCGCCTTCCAGCTGCGGCAGCAGGGCTTCCAGGCGCGCGATCTGCGCCGGATCGGTATGGATACGGGGAGCTATGCGGGACATCGGCGACCTCCTGCATGCAGGGTCGCCGATCGGCCGTGAATGCTCAGTGCAGCGCGCTGTCGGCGCGGGGTACCTGCACCTTGCGCACCGCAGCCACCAGCTGCGCCACCGAGTACGGCTTGGCCACGTGTTCCTGGAAACCCGACGCCAGCGCACGGCGGCGGTCATCGGCACGCGCCAGCGCGGTGACGGCGACCGCGGGCAGGGTCGTGGCATCCACGCCCATGTCCTCGCGCAGCGTGCGCACCAGGCCATAACCATCCATGCCCGGCATGCCGATGTCGGTCAGCATCACGTGGTACTGCAGATGGCCGGTGTCGGCCAGCAACGCCAGCGCCTCACCGGCCGAACTGGCCGCCGATACGCTGGCGCCCTGCTCTTCCAGCATGCGCCGCAGGTACTCCAGCACTTCCGGCTGGTCTTCCACCGCCAGCACGTGCATGCCGCGCAGCGGATACGGCTCGACGATCACCGGTTCCAGGATCGGCCCGCTGATCACTTCGCGCAGCGGGCGCCGCTCGGCATCGGGAAGGTGCTGCGGCAGGCGCACGGTGAACGTGGCGCCATGGCCGTGGCCCTCGCTGGCCGCAGCGACCGTGCCGCCATGCAGTTCGACCAGCTGCTGCACGATCGCCAGGCCCAGTCCCAGTCCACCATGGCGCCGGGTGGTGGTGCCATCGGCCTGGCGGAAGCGGCTGAACAGGTGATTGAGGAATTCGGGTGCGATGCCATCACCGGTGTCGCGCACGGTGATCTCCCAGTGGTTGCCGTCGGCCCGCAGCTGCAGGTCGATGCGGCCTTCAGCCGGGGTGAACTTGATCGCGTTCGAGAGCAGGTTCCAGAACACCTGCTGCAGGCGCGTGGCATCGCCCAGCACCAGGCTCGGCTGTTCGGGCAGCTGCAGGTGCACGTCCAGTGCCTTGCCTTCGGCCACAAGTTCCTGCGCGCCGATGGCCTCGCCCAGCACCGTGCGCAGGTCCAGCACTTCCACCTCCAGCTGCACTTTGCCCAGCAGCATGCTGCTGAGGTCCAGCATGTCCGAGATCAGCCGCTTCTGCGCGCCGGCGCTGTTGGCGATCACGTTCAGGCCCTTGTACAGAGGGCTGGTGTTGTCCACACGCTGCAGCAGCAGCTCACTCCACCCGAGGATGGTGGTCAGCGGCGTACGCAGTTCATGCGACAGCGTGGCCAGGAACTCGTCCTTCAGCCGCGCCATGTTCTCCGCAGCGCTGCGCGCGGCGCGTTCGGACTGCAGCAGTTCCTCGCGGGCCAGTTCGATCTCGCGGCGTTCGGTCACGTCCGGGCTGCTGCCGGCCAGGCCGATGAAGCGGCCCATCCGCGAGAAACGCGGGCGTGCGTTCATCTCCAGCCAACGCCACTGGCCATCGGCGCGCCGCGCACGCACCAGCGCGTGCATCGAACGCTGCGCCTTCAGCGCTTCCTGCAGTTCGTATTCGAATACCGACGCATCGTCCGGATGCACCAGGCCGCGCCAGACATCTTCCGGCACACGCGTCTCGTCGCCACCGAAGAACTCGCTGAAGGCGCTGTTGACGAAACGGGCATGGCCGCGCTCATCGAGCACCCACACCGGCATCGGCAGGCCGTCGGCCAGTGCGCTGAAGCGCGCTTCGCTCTCGCCCAGCTCCACTTCCATCTGCTTGCGCGCGGTGATGTCGAAGAACAGGATGCCGACCTTGTCCTCGCCTGGCCGGCCCACGCGCACCGCGTCGACCGCGAACGAACGACCCAGCGCACGCGCTTCCATCTCGAACTGGGCGGGACGGCCGCTGCGTGCGACCTCGCCGTAGATGCGGAACCAGTCCTGCTCATGGTTGGGTTCCAGCTCGGTCATGCGCTGTCCACGCGCATCCTTCAGCCCGGTGTGGCGCTCGAAGGCATCGTTGACCTCGAGGAAACGATAGTCGACCGCACGATCGCCCTCGAACAGCACCTGGATCACGCAGAAACCAGCGTTGATGCGCTCAAGCACGCCATGATGCAGGTCGGGTTCGGGCGCCTGCACCATCATCGGTGGGCGCTCCACGAGGGGCGGCAGTGTGGACAAGGGCGTCTGGACGGGCCGGATTGGAAGCACAGCATCTTCCAAAGCGCGTATTCACAGCGTCAAGCGCCGTCAGTCATGGTTGACGACGATGAATTGGCGGCAACCGCTCTTGTCGGTGTCGCAATCGGCCGTTGCGGTGGCTGGAAAGCAGGATCACACTCGATCTGTAAACCGCATCGTCCCCGTCGATGGGACGCAGGAGACCGTCATGAACCGCTCGTTGGCCACTGCCCTGCTGCTGGCAGGCGCCCTCATGGCGGGCAGCGCGAACGCCGCGCCGCGCGCCGTCACCGATCCGGATGCGCCCCGCGCGCTGCAGGCCAATGGCCCGGTCAGCGTGAAGTGGGACGATCCAGCCGGATTCACCGAAATCCGCCAGAGCACCAACCGCTTCGAGGCCGAACGCGGCAACTGGGTGCAGCAGCTGGCCAGCTACGTGCAGACCACGGCGGCCAAGCCGCTGCAGCCCGGGCAGACCCTGGACGTGACCCTGGTCGACATCAAGCGCGCCGGCGACTACGAGCCCTGGCACGGCCCGCGCGGCAGCGACATCCGGATCATGCGCGACATCTATCCGCCGCGGATCACCCTGCAGTACACGCTGAAGGACGCCAGTGGTCGCATCGTCGATGAGGGAGAAGCCAAGCTCAGCGACACCGGCTACCTGCACAACCTGGGGCTGAAGAGCGACAGCGATCCGCTGCGCTACGAGAAGCGCCTGATCGACGACTGGGTGAAGCGCGAGCTGAGCACGCGGGCTACTGCTGCACGATGATTCCGGGCAGCTCTACCTGCCGGCAGGTGTCGACCTTGGTCGACACGCATTGCACGGTGCCGACCAAGGTCGGCTGCTACCACCAGAGCCGAGCGCGGGCTCGGCTCTACACGTAGACTTTCGCCACGCGCTTGACCGCGCACGGCAGCTGGTAGGCACTCACGCCGCAGCGCGGCGCCAGTTCCGACAGCGTCGGCGCAGAACCCCACAGTTCCACCACACTGCCGATGCCGGCCTGCGCATGCGCGGTCAGGTCCACCGTCAGCATGTCCATCGACACGCGCCCGATCAGTACGCCGGGCTGGCCATCGATCAGTACCGGCGTGCCGTTGGGGGCGAACTGCGGATAACCGTCGGCATAGCCAAGCGCGACCACGCCCACGCGGGTGCGCGCCTTGGCCACGAAGCGTGCGCCATAGCCCACCGGCTCACCGGCCTCGATCCAGCGCTCGGCAATCACCTTCGACTGCATCGTCATCACCGGGCGCAGGCGCTCGGTCAGCGCGGTGTTGTCCGGCAGCGGATTGGCGCCGTACAGCATCAGGCCCGGGCGCACCCAGTCGCTGCGTACATCCGGCCAGCCCAGCAGTGCCGGCGAATTGCACACGCTGGTCTCGCCGTCCAGGCCGTCGATGGCGCGCGCGAAGGTCGCCGCCTGTTCATGGGTGCGTTCGCTGTCCAGCTCGTCGGCACGCGCCAGGTGGGTCATCAGCACGATGCGCTCGACCTGCGGCAGCGCCGACAGGCGTGCATGCGCGGCGCGGAAGCTGTCCACGTCCAGGCCGAGGCGATGCATGCCGCTGTCCAGCTTCAGCCACACGGTCAGCGGGCGCGGGCTGTCGAATGCGACCAGCGCTTCCAGCTGCCACGGCGAACCCACCGCGAACCAGAAATCGTGCTCGGCCACCAGCGCCATGTCACTGGGTTCGAAGATGCCTTCCAGCAGCAGGATCGGCGCACGGATCCCGGCCTGGCGCAGTTCCAGCGCCTCTTCAATGGTGGCCACGCCGAAACCATCAGCCTCGCCTTCCAGCGCCTGTGCACAGCGCACCGCGCCATGGCCATAGGCATCGGCCTTGATGATCGCCAGGGCCTTGCCACCGCCCAGTTCACGGGCAAGCCGGTAATTGCTGCGCAGGGCGCCCAGATCGATCAGCGCGCGGGCAGGACGCATGTGCGGTTCTCATGTTGCGGGGCGTGACCGTACTGGCCGTAGCGGAAAATATCCAGGCCTTCGGTGCTGATCTGCGGCTGGCGCGCGCTCATCAGGTCGGCCAGGTAACGGCCCGAGCCGCAGGCCATGGTCCAGCCCAGGGTGCCGTGGCCGGTGTTGAGGTACAGGTTGCGGAACGGCGTGGCGCCGATCACCGGCGTGCCGTCCGGCGTGGCCGGGCGCAGGCCTGTCCAGAACTGTGCGCGCGACAGGTCGCCGCCCTTCGGGTAGAGGTCGCTGACCACCAGCTCCAGGGTCTCGCGACGGCGCTGCGACAGCGACAGGTCGAAACCGGCCACTTCGGCCATGCCACCGACGCGGATGCGGTCGTCGAAGCGGGTCACCGCCACCTTGTAGCTCTCGTCGAGGATGGTCGAGGTCGGCGCCATCGCCGGGTCGGTGATCGGCAGGGTCAGCGAATAGCCCTTCAGCGGGTACACCGGCAGGTGCATGCCCAGCGGTGCGACCAGCGCCGGCGAATAGCTGCCCAGCGCGACCACGAAGCGGTCGGCGGTTTCCAGCTTGCCGTCGATGCGCACGCCGGTGATGCGGTCGCCCTCGAACTCGAGGCCGGTGATGTCCTGGTCGAAGCGGAACTCGACGCCGGCGTCCACGCACATCTGCGCCAGGCGCCGGGTGAACAGCTGGCAGTCGCCGGTCTGGTCACGCGGCAGGCGCAGCGCGCCGACCAGGCCGTCGACATGGGCCAGGGCCGGTTCGGCCTGGATGATGCCGGCGCGGTCCAGCACCTCGTACGGCACGCCGTACTGAGCCAGGATCTCGATGTCCTGCGCGGAGGCATCCAGCTGCTGCTGGGTGCGGAACAGCTGCGTGGTGCCCAGGTCGCGGCCTTCGAACTCGATGCCGATCTGCGCGCGCAGCTCGTTCAGGCAGTCGCGGCTGTACTCGGACATGCGCACCATGCGCGCCTTGTTGATCGCGTAGCGCTCGTGGGTGCAGTTGCGCAGCATCTGCCACAGCCAGCGGTACTGGGCCAGGTCCATGCCCGGCTTGATCGCCAGCGGCGCGTGCTTCTCGAACAGCCAGCCGATGGCCTTCTTCGGCACGCCCGGGGCGGCCCACGGCGAGGTGTAGCCGAACGACAGCTGGCCGGCATTGGCGAAGCTGGTTTCCAGCGCCGGGCCGGGTTGGCGGTCGATGACCGTGACTTCAAACCCGGCCTGTCGCAGGTACCAGGCACTGGTGGTGCCGATCACGCCGCTGCCGAGGACTAGAACTCGCATGGGACTTCTCCAACCCGATCATTCCCTGCACTGGAGCGTGCCGGGACCATAATTGGGGAAGTATAGACAGCCATTCCCAGTTGATTTGCCTGTTTTGAAATCAACCGGCAGGATGTTCTCCTGCAATTCATTCCCCAAGGTTGACGGCCATGGCCACCCGTACCCGCGAACTGGACAAGATCGACCGCAAGATCCTGCGCATCCTGCAGGCGGAGGGCCGTATTTCCTTCACCGAACTGGGTGAGCGGGTCGGCCTGTCGACCACCCCGTGCACCGAGCGCGTGCGCCGGCTCGAGCGCGAAGCGGTGATCACCGGCTACCACGCCCACCTGGACCCGGCGGCGGTGAAGGCCAGCCTGCTGGTATTCGTGGAGATCAGCCTGGCCTACAAGTCCGGTGACATCTTCGAAGAGTTCCGGCGCGCCGCCCTGAAGCTGCCCAATGTGCTCGAGTGCCATCTGGTCTCGGGCGACTTCGATTACCTGCTGAAGGCGCGGATCAGTGAGATGGCCTCCTACCGCAAGCTGCTCGGCAGCACCTTGCTGACACTGCCGCATGTGCGTGAATCCAAAAGCTACATCGTGATGGAAGAAGTGAAGGAAACGCTGAGCCTGCCGATTCCGGATTGAGGCGGTCGCAGGTTGGTTGGGGTCAGAGCCCGCGTTGCGGGATCCGACCCCGGTCGGGGTCAGGCAAGGGGTCAGATCCCGCGCAGCGGGCTCTGACCCCGGTCATGTCGACAGTCAGCGCTGCTGCGGATGCTTCTGCGAGCGCTGTTCCTGCTGCTTGCCACCCTTGTGCGGCTGCTGCGGTTCCATCTGTTGCTGTTGCTGCTGTTGCTGCGGGTTGCGGCCCTGCGGCTCCTTGCCGGGATGACGGTTCTGCTGGTTTTTCATGATCGCGATCCAGTGGACAAGGGACATGCGGCGGCGGAATGCCGGCGCAGGGCCACGGTGGTCCCGGCACGGTTAATCGCAGGCGAAAAAGCAGTGATCGGTAGGATGTTGTTTTCGTGCGTTCAGGCCGTGCAGTGTGTGGAAGCTGCCACCCTTGCCTGGCATCCGAGCTCAGCGCTTGATCTGCTGCCCATCGCCGGCCGGCACGCTGTCGTAATAGCGGCCGGTACGCGAATCGAACACCCGGTTCGGGCCAGCCGGGCGCACGCCAGGCACGATGCGGCCATTGCGGTCATAGACCTTGTCGGCCGGCCTCGGCGCCGGGGCGGGCGCAATCCGGGCAGGACCCGTGGACCTGATCGGCTGCGCCGGCTGCGGCGACGGCAGCACCTGCGGCTGCGGGCGTGCGGCCTGCGGCGGCGGTACCACCGGCGCCGGAGCCACGGTGGTCGCGCTGCGGGTGACCGTCGGGTCGGCAGCAGGCACCTGGGCCAGCGCCAACGTGGGCAACAGGGCCATCAGCAGCAGGGGAAGGGTCGGTTTCATGGCACGCTCCGGCGTGGATCGCATTTACCTTGCGCCTGCACCTGTGTGCCGCCCATGAACGGCCGTCACACTTGCAAGCGCGCGCCGGCACCCCCACGTTTTCCGGCATCCCCAGGCCATCGACCCCACGGAGAGCCGGCATGACTGCCTTCGACCTGACGCCCCCCACTGCCACCCAGACCGAGGCGCTGATCGCCGGCCTCAGCAGCGAAGAGCGCCGTGTGCTGCTGCAGCACGGTACCGAAGCGCCGTTCTGCGGCGTGTTCCTGGACAACAAGCGCGAGGGCGTCTACTGCTGCCGGCTGTGCGCGCTGCCGCTGTTCCGCTCCAGCACCAAGTTCGATTCCGGCACCGGCTGGCCCAGCTTCTTCGCCCCGTTCGACCCGGCGCACGTGCGCGAGATCCGCGATACCAGCCATGGCATGGTGCGCACCGAGATCACCTGCGCGCGCTGCGGCAGCCACCTCGGCCACGTGTTCCCGGATGGTCCGCCGCCCACCTACGAGCGCCACTGCCTGAACTCCGTCTCACTTTCGTTCACCGGCAATGGCGAGCCCTGGCCCGACCCGTTGCAGCGTGGCGGCGCAGAAAGCGGTGTGGCGGGCTGAAACACCCCGCTGACCGATTTCACAGAATTCCCTCTTCAGAAAACCGGGTGACGGGCCGACAAGGAGATATCCCCTCTCCTTGCGTCGCCCCATGCTCATCATCGTTGGATTCCTGGTCGTCATCATCAGCGTGATCGGGGGCTACCTCGGTGCCCACGGCCGCCTGGGTGCCCTCTGGCAGCCCTACGAGCTGGTCATCATCGGCGGTGCCGCACTGGGTGCGTTCCTGGTCGGCACCCCGGCCAAGACAGTCAAGCAGACCCTGCAGGCCATGGTCGGCGTGTTCAAGGGCCCGCGCTACAAGCAGCAGGACTACATCGATGTCCTCAGCCTGCTCTATGAACTGCTCAACAAGGCCCGCCGCGAAGGCTTCATGGCCCTGGAAGACCATGTCGAGCGGCCGGCCGAGAGCGCCCTGTTCGCCAACTACCCCAAGGTGCAGGCCGACCACCACCTGATCGACTTCATCACCGACTGCCTGCGCCTGATGATCGGCAGCAACATCGAGCCGCACGAGCTCGAGCCGCTGCTGGAGCTGGAACTGGAGAAGCACCACGCCGAGGCCATGGCGCCGTCGCAGGTGCTGACCAAGGTCGCCGACGGACTGCCCGGTTTCGGCATCGTCGCGGCGGTGCTCGGCATCGTCATCACCATGGGCTCGATCGGCGGTGACATCGTCGAGGTCGGTGGCCACGTGGCCGGCGCGCTGGTCGGTACCTTCCTGGGCATCCTGCTGGGCTACGGCTTCGTCGGCCCGATGGCGGCAGCAATGGAGGCACGCGCCGAGCAGGACAGCCGCATCTACGAATCGGTCAAGACCGCCCTGCTGGCCTGCCTGCGCGGCTACAACCCGAAGATCGCGCTGGAATTCGCCCGCAAGACGCTGCCGTCGAACGTGCGCCCGGCCTTCTCCGATTTCGAGCAGCACCTGAAGACGGTCAAGTAAACCATGGCCGAGACCAAGCCCACTGTCATCGTCCGCCGGGTCAAGAAGGCCGGCCACGCCGCCCATCATGGCGGTTCGTGGAAGGTGGCCTATGCTGACTTCGTGACCGCGATGATGGCGTTCTTCCTGGTGCTGTGGCTGATGGCCACCACCAACAAGAACGACCGTGCGGCCATTTCCGAGTACTTCCGCAACCCCAGCCCGCTGAGCGGGCAGAACGCCACGCCGGCGCCCGGCATGGCCGGCCCGGGCGGCGCCAGCACCTCGATGATCAAGCTGGGTGGTGCCACCGACATCTCGCGCGGCAGCAGCAACGATCCCTTCCAGAACCAGAAGGAAGCGGTGCCGCAGCCGGTGGACCAGCAGCAGCGCGACAAGCAGCAGCTGGAAGCGCTGATGAAGGAACTGCAGGAAGCGATCAGCAGGAGCCAGGCACTGGAGCCGTTCAAGGACCAGCTGCTGCTGGACCTGACCCCGGAAGGCCTGCGCATCCAGATCGTGGACAAGCAGAACCGGCCGATGTTCGACCTCGGCAGCGCTACGCTGAAGCCGTACACGCAACAGATCCTGCACGAGCTGGCCAACTACCTGAACCATGTGCCGAACCGGATCAGCCTGACCGGCCACACCGACATCACCGCCTATTCGGCCGCGCGCGGCTACGGCAACTGGGAGCTGAGCGCCGATCGTGCCAACGCCGCACGGCGTGCGCTGGTGGACGGTGGCCTGGAGGACAGCAAGATCACCCGCGTGGTCGGCCTGTCTTCGTCGGTGCTGTTCGACAAGGCCGACCCGCAGAACCCGATCAACCGCCGCATCAGCATCGTGGTGATGACCCAGGCCGCCGAAGCGGCCGCCCTGGCCGGTGCCGGCCCGCAGGTGGGACTGTCGGCGCCGACCGCCGACCCGGACGTGCAGGCCGCGCAAGGTGAGGCCGCGCCCGTGGCACATTGAACCGGGGTCAGATCCCTTTCCCATGGAAAGGGATCTGACCCCGCCTGCGTGCGGCCGGTACAATGGCGGTCTTTCCGTTTCCAGGTGACCCCACTCCATGTCCCAGAACTCCAAGGCCAAGCGCGACAAGCGCAAGAAGCAGCAGGCCAAGCGCCCGTTCCTCCGCCTGAATGCCCAGCAGCAGGTGCAGAACCATGCCGTGCTGACCAACGAAGACGGCCAGGTGGTAGCGGCCATCGGCCTGCAGGGCCGTGAGTGGCTGCTGGCCATCGGCGGCCAGACCATGGGCAACGCCGAAAACCCGGTGCCGATGCTGGCCATGCTCAAGCACCTGGCCAACGTGCAGGAGAAGGAAGGCCGCAAGGTCAACCTGGAGTACTCCGAACTGCTGCAGAAGCTGCTGGACACCCTGGCTGCCGAATCCGAGCAGACCGCTGACGAATACCTGGACAAGCTGGTTGCCGAGTTCGAAGGCGTCGACGCTGCTGAAGGCGAAGAAGGCGAAGCCGTCGAAGGCGACGCGGCCGAAGAAGCCGCTGCCGAGGCCGCCCCGGCCGCTGACAGCGACAGCAAGCCGCAGGCCTGAACCGGCCGCGGCGGGTGACGGTCTACGTCGATGACGCGGTGCATCCCTGGCGCGGACAGCGCTGGGCGCACCTGATGGCCGACACCCTGGCCGAGCTGCACGCGATGGCGGCGCAGCTCGGCATTCCCCCGCGGGCCTTCCAGAACAAGGCCAGCGGTGCGCACTACGACGTCACTGCCGAGCTGCGCGCACAGGCAATAGCGCTCGGTGCGCGGGCGATTTCCCGGCACACCGACCGTGACCTGGTCAAAGCGGTGATTGCCAACGCCAGGGCGCAGTACCGGCCGTAGGCCGCGCCCAGCAGATCGTCCCCGCCGGGTCGTGCCCGGCGGATCGGCCCATCGCTCAGAACGGGTCGCTGCCCAGCCGGATTTCCACGTTCAGCAGCGAGCACAGCGCCAGCATCGCGTCGTCGTCGCGGGTCAGCGCCATCACGCCGGTGAAGCCGTCGCTGCCGGCATCCACGCTCCACAGCGTGTAGTTGTGCTCGCGCAGGCGGTCGAAGGCGGTGGACATCAGCTGCACGCCGTCCAGGCCCTCGGCGAAGTCCTCGTCGTCCAGGTCGCCGCCCCAGTCCAGCTGCAGGTTGAAGCGCGCCGACAGCTCGTTCACCGCCGACTGCAGCGATTCCAGGTCATCGCGCTCCACATCGAAACCGGACTGCCAGGCGATGGCGGTGAACAGCGCCGGCAGCCAGTCGCTGTCCGCTTCCAGCGGCTGCCCGTCCTCGGACAGGTGCTCGCGCCAGCGGTTGAACTGCTGCAGGGCCAGCTCTTCGTCGCCCGGGTTGATCAGCACCAGCAGGTTCCAGACCCGCGCCTCGAAGCCCTCCTCGTCGAAGTCGTGGATGTCTTCCTCGAAGTCGAAATAGTCGCTGTTGTCGGGCATGGCGGAACGTCCTCTGGGGCAGGCCCGCATTCTACGGTTTATCCTGTGCCGCTGAAGCCGGCCTTGGTGGCCGTCACTGTGAATGAAGCGATGAGCGATACCCCTCCCGACCACCTGGCGATCAACCCGGCCAGCCCCTTCCATGATGCGCAGGCGCTGGAGCGCGGCGTTGGCGTGCGTTTCAACGACGTCGAGCGCGACAACGTCGAGGAATACTCGGTCAGCGAAGGCTGGATCCGCGTGCAGGCCGGCAAGGCCCGCGACCGCCGTGGCAACCCGATGACCATCAAGGTCAAGGGCAAGGTCGAGGTGTATTTCCTGGACCAGAAGCCGGAATAACCCGCTGTTCCGACCTGGGGTCAGGTCCCTTTCCTGCGGAAAGGGACCTGACCCCGCTCGACGGCGCACGACCGCCGCGTCATTCGCGCTTGCGCGATTCCAGCAGGTCCAGGTTGCGGATCAGGCGCCGCGAGATCTCATCGGAGATCACCCCGCGCCGGGTCAACCGGAACAGTTCCTCGCGCTCGGCATTCAGGCCCGCGCTGCGCAGCTGGCGGTAACCCAGCTCCATGCGCCGCACCTTCTCCGGGTCCACGTCGGGGCCGTCGTTGTCTTTCTCCAGGTGCCGCTGGTACAGCAGGCTCACCCGCGAGGCAGCATCGTTGTACAGCTGCACGTTCTCAGTGTTCTGGTTCATCACCAGCTGCTGGCGCATGCGTTCGACCCCGGCCAGCGCGGCCTTCGAGGACAGCTTGCGTGCCAGGTCCTCTTCCTTGCGCTCGCCCGAATCGGCTGGCAGCTGCAGGCCCTTCAGCAGCTGCGGCAGCGCCACGCTGGCGCCGATCAGCGAGAACAGGATCACCGCCGCGGCCAGGAAGATCACCAGGTCACGCGCCGGGAACGCACTGCCATCGGGCAGGAACAGCGGCAGGGTCAACACACCGGCCAGGGTGATCGCGCCGCGCACACCAGCCACCGAGGTCGCCACCACGATGCGCCAGTTCGGCGCCTCGCCCCGCTCCAGGCCACGGCGGCGCGCGCGCAGCAGGTTCCAGCGCAGCGACAGCCATACCCACAGCAGGCGCAGCAGGATCAGCGCCAGGTTGATCACCACCACGTATACCAGCAGCCACCATGCACTCTGGTGGCCGGACTCGTTCATGGTGGTGGTGGCGCGCTCGACGATGCCCGGCAGCTGCTCGCCCAGCAACACGAACATGATGCCGTTGAAGCTGAACTGCAGCATGTTCCAGACGCCCGCGCGCTGCACGCGCATGCTGCCGGAGACACGGCCGGTCAGCTCGACGTAGCTCATCGCGATACCGGCGGCGACCGCAGCGAGGATGCCCGAGGCATGGATTTCTTCGGCCAGCAGGTAGGCCGCGAACGGAATCAGCAGGTTGACCAGCATCGCCGCACCCGGCTCTTCGCCGAAGCGGCGCCACAACCAGCGCTGGAAGGTGGACACGCCGAGGGTGACCGCCACGCCCACGGCAAGGCCGGCCACCGCCACCCACAGGAAGGTCAGCGAGGCCGTGGCCAGCGAGAAGGAGCCGGTCATCACCGCGGCCACCGCGAAACGGAAGCAGACCAGGCCGGACGCATCGTTGAGCAGCGACTCGCCTTCCAGGATGTGCATCAGGCGCTTCGGGATCGGTGCCTTGGAGGCGATCGCCCCGACCGCCACCGGGTCGGTCGGCGAGACGATGGCCGCCAGCGCGAAGCACACTGCCAGCGGCATCACCGGAATCATCCAGTGGATCAGCAGGCCGGCGCCGATCACAGTGAACACCACCAGGCCGAACGCCAGTTCGAGGATCGCGCCCTTGTCGCGGAACAGGCCCTGCTTGGGAATGCGCCAGCCATCCAGGAACAGCAGCGGCGGCAGGAACAGCAGGAAGAACACTTCCGGCTCCAGCGCATGGCCGCGGTTGAACACGCCGGCGATCACCGCGCCCAGGCCGATCTGCACCAGCGGCAACGGCAGCGAGAACGGGAGGACGCGAACCAGGTAGCCGCTGGCGACAACGGCCACCAGCATCGCCAGGACGACTTCAATGGTATGCATGCTTCTTCCAGGAAGCGGCGCGTGGGGAGGCACGAGGGCCAGCGCCGGAAACCCGGAAAAAACTACCACATGCGGCCCTGACCGCGACGGCCGGGGCCGCCGCGCGTCAGCCCCGGCTCATGCCCCGTCGAACCGGTACAGATCCATGGCCAGGAAGCCGGCATCGATGCCGGCGTCGATGCGGCGTGCGCCGAAACCGCCCTCACCGGCCGCTCCCATCGCGAAGAACAGCGGCAGCAGGTGCTCGTCGGTCGGGTGCGCACGCTCGGCGAACGGGGCCTGCCGGCGGTAATCGAACAGCGCCTGGCGGTCATCAGCGGCCAGCCGCTGCTCCACCCACTCGATGAAGGGCCGCACGTATGGCGCTTCCTTGCCGTCCTGGTAGTCGCCCCAGTCGTGCAGATTGTGGGTGATGCTGCCCGAGCCGACCAGCAGCACGCCTTGTTCGCGCAGTGGTGCCAGCGCGCGGCCCAGCGCGAACTGATGCTCGGGGCCGAGCAGCGGCTGGATCGACACCGGCACCACCGGGATGTCGGCCTGCGGGCGCAACAGCCGCAGCGGTACCCACGCGCCGTGGTCGAGGCCACGCTGCGGGTCGATGGCCACTGGCAGGCCTGCGGCGGCGATGCGGCCAGCCACTTCTTCGGCCAGTGCCGGATCACCCGGCGCCGGATATTGCAGTTCGAACAGCCCGCGCGGGAAGCCACCAAAGTCGTGGATGGTCGGCGGCTGCGGATGTGCGCCGACCAGCGGCTGCCGGCCCAGCCAGTGCGCCGAGGCCATCACGATGGCGCGCGGCGGCGGCAGGTCGCGCGCCAGCTCGGCCAGGCGCACACCGACCTGGCCCGGATGCAGGGCGGTCATCGGCGAACCATGGGAGATGTACAGCGAAGGCAGGCGGGACATGGAATTCTCCAGTTGCAGGATCAGGCGGCGATCAGCGCGAACGCAGGGTCCACTTGCCATCGCCGACCAGGAACAGCACCACCAGCGCCAGCGCCCAGAACGCCGGGTATTCCCAGCCGCCGCCGGCATTGGCGAAACCGAAGCCGTTGGCGCCGTGCACGGTGACGATGGTGCCCAGCAGCAGCGGCACGCCGACCAGGCCCACCCAGCGCGCATAGATGCCCAGCAGGAGCGCGACAGTGATCACCAGCTCGACGCCGAGGGTGAGGTAGCCAAGCACGCCGGGCAGGCCCAGCGACTCGAAGAATGCTGCCGTGCCGGCCGGGGTGAATACCAGCAGCTTGGTCAGCGCATGGACCAGGAACAGCACGCCCAGGGCCAGGCGCAGCAGGGTGGCGCCATACGGGGCCAGCGGCGAAACAGGAGCGGTCGTGGCGTGCATCGGAAAGCACCTTGAAGGGAGTGGGCTCAGGTTATTGCGCCTTCACGGGCCGATAAATACGATCGATTGACCGTATTTATTTCAGAAGGCGCAACAATGGACACCCTTGAGGCGATGCGCGTGTTCGTGGCGGTGGTCGAGCGCAACGGCTTCAGCGCCGCCGCCCAGGCCCTGGACATGTCCACCGCCGGCGTTACCCGCCAGGTCGCCGCACTGGAAAAGCGCCTGTCCACCCGCCTGCTCCATCGCACCACGCGGCGGGTCAGCCCCACCAGCACCGGCGCCGCCTACTACGCCCAATGCGTGCGCCTGCTGGCCGAGTTCGACGCGCTGGAGGCCAGCATCGGCGCGCAGGCGCTGGAGCCCTCCGGCATGCTGCGCATCAATGCACCGGTCAGTTGGGGCATCGCCCGCCTCGGCCCACTGCTGGCCAGTTACCGCGAACGCTTTCCGCAGGTGGAACTGGACCTGGCCCTGTCCGACCGCCTGGTGGACATGGTCGAGGAAGGCTACGACGTGGCCATCCGCATCACCCGCGAGCCGGGCCCCACCCTGATCGCCCGCCGCTTGGGCGAATCGCGGGTGAGCCTGTGCGCCGCGCCGGCCTACCTGGCCGCACGCGGCGCCCCTCAGACCCCGCAGGACCTGCAGGCGCACGCGTGCCTGGGCTACAGCTACTGGGCCGCCGGTGACCACTGGCCGCTGCAGGGGCCGGGCGGCGAAGTGAAAGTAGCGGTGAACAGCCTGCTGCACGCCAACAACGGCGACGTGCTGCGTGAAGCGGCGATCGCCGGCATGGGCGTCATCCTGCAGCCCGACTTCCTGCTGGAAGACGCGCTGGCCGATGGCCGCCTGGTGCGCGTGCTGCCGGAATGGGAGGCCTCGCCGATCGGCATCTTCGCGGTCTACACCAGCCGCAGCCACCTGGCACCGAAGGTGCGCAGTTTCATCGACCATCTGGTGGACACCGGGGTGTAGCCGAGTCTGGCGCTTGCCGGTAGTGCCGGCCGCTGGCCGGCAATCAGACACATCCCGGTCTTGG